>WGCB01000716.1 GCA_015494005.1 Caldilineaceae bacterium | reverse complement strand
TGGGTCTGGTCTGCCCTGAAGTTTCCCAAGAACCTGCCGGTGATCAACGCAGTCTCCAGCGTCATCGTGGTCCTGGAGATGCTGCTCATCTTCCTGGCCGAGCGCATGCGTCGCCAGGGCGGGGACGACGGCAGCCTGCTCATTTGACCCCAACCATCCCATCACCCAATCACCCATCACCCAATCACCCAAGCGTCGAGCTAACCCATGAACCCACCCAACCTGCCCTTTCTCTACCTGAGCGAAGAAGACGTGCAGCGCACCCTCTCCGTGGCCGAGGCGGTGGACCTAGCCGAACGGGGCATCCTGGCCGACGGTCAAGGCCAGGTGGCCGGGGACAAATTCTACATGAACGTGGGGGACGCGGGCTTCATCAAGCCCTTCTCCGGCTATATGGCCGGGGAGGAGTTCGCCTACGTGAAGACCTTCAACTTCTTCCCCGCCAACCCGGAGCGCTATGGCCTGCCCACCACCTCCTCCCTGGTCCTCCTCTTCCACGCGGACACCGGCCAGCCCGTCTGCCTCATGGAGGCGGGTTGGGTCACCGGGCTGAAGACCGGGGCCTCCACCACCATCACCGCCCGCTGGCTGGCCCACCCGGAGGCCGCCACCGTGGCCATTTTCGGCGCGGGGATGCAGGGGCGCATGCACCTCCAGGCCCTGGCCCAGCGCTTCTCCCTGGAGCAAGCCTGGGTCCTGGACGTGCAGCCGGAAGCGGCCCAGCGTTTCGCCCAGGATCTGGCGCCGGAGCTGGGCTTCCCCGTCACGCCCCTGCCCCTGGCCCAGCGGGAGCAGGCCGTCCGGGCCGCGGACCTGGTCATCACCGTGACCACGGGCAACCAGCCCCTGGTGGAGTACGAGTGGCTGAAGCCTGGCGCGTTCGTGGCCAAGCTGGGCTCCTACCAGGAGGTGGCCCTGGACGTCCTCACCCGGGCGGACAAGGTGGTGGTGGACCGCTGGAAGTACGTGGCGCCCCGCATCCCGGAGCTCAAAATGCTGGCAGCCCAGGGGCGCTTCGGTCCGGAGCAGATCCACGGGGAGTGGCCGGACATCGTGGCGGGGAAGCTGCCCGGCCGGGAGTCCCCGGAGGAGATCATCGTCTACGTGGCCCTGGGCATCTGGGGCGAGTACGCGGCCATCCTGCCCGAGGTCTACCGCCGGGCCCGGGCCCTGGGCTTGGGGAAGGAACTAACCGACAACAGTTAACAGCCAACAGGCAACAGGCAACAACCAACAAACGGTATTTTGGGGCTGTTCGGTGGCAGGGAATGGAAAATGGCAAAAGGAGATGAGCTGCAGGAGCGATTGATCCAGTTCGCGGCCCGGATCATCAAGGTGAGCAACGCCCTGCCCAAAACAGCCGCGGGTAGGCACGTGGCCAACCAGATCCTGCGCAGTGGCACGGCGCCAGCCGCCCATCACGGGGAGGCCCGTAGCGCGGAGAGCACTCCGGACTTCATCCACAAGCTCAAGATCGGCGTGAAGGAGTTGAACGAGACCGAGGTCTGGCTACGCATCATTGTGGCCAGCGAGATGCTGTCCGAAGTCCAGCTTTCCGGCCTGGTGGACGAGTGCAGCCAGTTGCAGCGGATCTTCAACGCGAGCATTGCTACGGCCCGGAAATCCAACGCCCTCAAGGAATGACCGTTGATTGTTGGCTGCTAGCTGTTGACTGTTGACTGTTCAAAGGGCACAGCCATCGTTTTCAAGAAACAACTGCAATTTGCCTTCAAAGGAGACCCTGTATGCGTGCATTGGTGTTGGGCGGCGCGGGCGCCGTCTGCAAGGAGACCACTCGAGATCTGGCCCAGTTCAGCCCCTTCGATGAGATCGTGGTGGCGGACTACAACCTGGAGGCAGTGACCCAGCTGGTGGAGAGCATCGGCGATCCCCGGCTGAAGCCCCTCTTCTTCGATGCCAACGACTACGACGCCATGCTCCGCCTCTTCCCGGACTTCGACATCGTGGTCAACGGCCTGCCCTTCCAGTACGACCTGGCCGTGAACACCGCCTGCGTGGAGGTCGGGGTGAGCGGCCTGGATCTCTCCAGCGAGGACGCCCAGTTCGCCCTCCACGAGAAGGCCCTGGCCCAGGACATCACCTTCGTCCCCGGCTGTGGCGCCACCCCAGGTATCACCAACATGATGGTGCGCCGGGCATCGGAAATGCTGGACGTGCTCCACCAGGTGGAGGTCTTCTTCGCTGCCTTCCGCAGCCTGGCCCCGGCTCCGGGCCTGCTCCGCACCACCCTCTGGGAGTTCAACCCGGAGGAGGGGGACCGGGACGAGGTCTACTTCGAGGACGGCCAGTGGCATCCCACGCCCCCCATGTCCGGCGGCATCCGGGTGCGCTTCCACGAGCAGATCGGCGAGCAGATGGTATACTACGTTCCACACGACGAGGCCAACACCCTGCCCGAATCCTACCCGAGCCTGCGCCGGGCCGCGGTGCGGGGCTGCTTCCCGCCCCACGTGATGGAGCTCATGGGCGCGCTGATGAAGGGGGGGCTCCTCTCCAGCCGGCCGGTGACCATTGGCGGCGAGAGCCAGCCCACCATCGAGGTGGTGAGCCGCCTGCTCTGGGAGAGCCCCGCCTCCCGGGAAAACCCAGTCTGGGCCTACGGCCTAGTGGTCCAGGTGACCGGGGAGCGGAACGGGCGTCGGACGGTGGCCACCTACCGCAACCATCACCCGCCCCAGGAGGAGTGGGGCGGCCCCTCGGCCTACTTCAAGAACGTGGGCATCCCCCTGAGCATCAGCGCCCAGCTCATCGCGAGCGGCCAGGCCACGGCCAAGGGCGTGGTGCCCCCGGAGCAGGCCCTGCCCACCGAGCCCTTCTTCCGGGAGCTGGAGAAGCGAGGCATCACCGTGGAGGAGACCATCGTGGAGGAGGGGCAGGTGTAGAGGCTGAAGATGGGAGATCAGGAGATCGGGTAAACGTGGAGAGAATCTCCGACCTCTAATCTCCGGTCTTTCCCACCCTGCATCTCTTGCACCCCTGAAATTCCAAGAAACACCAAGCTCATCAGTTGAGGAGAGGACATCCATGAGTCTACAAGGACCGAAAACCAAGGAGTTTTTCGAGCGAGCCGCCAAGGTCATCCCCTACGGGGTGAACTCCAACTTCCGCTACTGGGGGGACGAGGACACCCTGGTGATCCGCCGGGGAGAGGGGGCCTACGTCTGGGACATGGACGGCAAGCGCTACATCGACTACCGCCTGGGCTTCGGCCCCATCATCCTGGGCCACGCGGAGCCTCGGGTGGTGAAGAGCGTCCAGGAGGCCATCACCCAGGGCACCACTTTCGCCTGGACCACCCCCCTGGAGGTGGAGGTGGCGGAGCGCATCACCCGGATGACGGGCATGGACAAGGTGCGCCTGACCAACACCGGCTCCGAGGCCACTATGCACGCCCTGCGCATCGCCCGGGCCCACACCAACCGGGAGAAGTTCATCAAGTTCGAGGGCTGCTACCACGGCCAGGTGGACTACTTCATGTACAGCACCGCCTCCGCGGACAAGCGCATGCTGGGCTCGCGGCGCAGCCCCATCTCCGCGCCCACCACCTCGGGCATCCCCAAGGACATCGCCAAGTACGTGATCAACCTGCCCTTCAACGACTTCGAGCGGCTGGAGGAGACCATCGAGTCCCAGTGGAACGAGATCGCCGCCGTCTTCGTGGAGCCGGTGCTGGGCAACGCGGCGGGGATCTTCCCCCTGCCCGGCTACCTGGAGAAGATCCGGGAGCTGACGGCCAAGCATGGCATCGTCCTGGTCTTCGACGAGGTGAAGACGGGCTTCCGCCTGGCCAACGGTGGCGCCCAGGAGTACTTCGGCATCCAGGCGGATCTGGCCACCTACGCCAAGGCCCTGGGCAACGGCTTCCCGGTGGCGGCCATCGCCGGCCGGGAGGAGGTGATGAGCACCATCGAGCCTGGCGCAGTGGCCCACGGCGGCACCTACTCGGGCAACACGGCCGGCGTGGCTGCGGCCGCGGCCACCCTGGCCATCCTGGAGGAGGAGCCAGTCATCGAGACCATCAACCAGCGGGGCCAGGCCCTCATGGAGGGCATCGACGAGATTCTCACCGAGGCCGGCATCCCCCACGTGGTCACCGGCGCGCCCAGCATGTTCAGCCTCTTCATCGGCAGCGACCAGCCCCCCCGAGATTTCCGGGACTACCTGGCCGGGGACGGGGAGCTCTACGAGGAGATCGCCATGGAGCTCATTCGCCGGGGGGTCCAGCCCGACGCGGACGGCCGGGAGCCCTGGTTCCTCTGCTACGCCCTGAGCCAGGAGGACGTGGCTGAGACCCTCTCCGTCTTCAACGAGGCAGTGAAGGCGGCCAAGAAGTAACACCTCTGGCCTTCAGAAAGCGAGAAAAACCATGCGAATCACTGTGCTGGGCGGCGCAGGGAAGATGGGCAGCATCGCGGTCCAGACCCTGGCCAACGACCCACGGGTGGACCAGGTGGTGGTGGCGGACATCAACATGGAGCAGGCCCGGCTGGTAGCCGACTACCTGGGCAGCCCCAAGATCCACCTGCAGCAGGTGGACATCCGGGACCGGGATGCCTTCGTCCGCAGCCTGGAGGGCTCCCACGCCCTGGTCAACGCCACGGTCTACTACACCAACCTGCCGGTGATGGAGGCCTGCCTCCGGGCTCGGGTCCCCTACGTGGATCTGGGCGGCCTCTTCCACACCACCCGCAAGCAACTGGAGCTGGATGGCCGCTTCCGGGAGGTGGGGCTGAGCGCGGTGCTGGGCATGGGCTCCGCGCCGGGCATCCCCAACGTCCAGGCCCGCTATGCCGCGGACCGGCTGGATCGGATCGAGCGCATCCACATCTACGACGGCATCAAGCCCCCGCCACCGGACCAGCTGGCCTTCACCTACGCGGTGCCCACCATCCTGGACGAGCTGACCATGCCCCCCATGGTCTTCCGGGACGGGGAGTTCATGGTCTGCGAGCCCCTGAGCGAGTTCGAGGAGCAGTGCTTCACCCCGCCCCTGGGGGTGCTGCCCATGCACCTCTCCCTCCACTCGGAGGTGGCCACCCTGCCGGTCAGCTTCGCGGAGAAGGGCGTGCAGGAGGTCTTCTTCAAGATCAACTACTGGGGCATGTCCAGGGAGACGGTGGAGAAGGTGCGGGTACTGGCGGAGTTCGGGCTGAACAGCCGGGAGCCGGTGGAGGTGCGAGGGCAGAAGGTGGCTCCTCGGGACGTGCTCATGGCCCTGCTGGCGGACAAGGTGCCCCCGGTGACCGAGTTCCTGGCCCCGCCGGCCCACCAGCCACCGGACTGGACCAAGGAGATCCGCACGGACGTGCACGGGACGAAGGACGGGCAGCCGGTCACCTACCGGGTGAGCGCGCTCACCGTCAAAGGGGCGCTGCCCACCGGCGCAGCCCCGGCCATCACCGCGGTCTGGCTGGCCGAGGGGCGCATCCCCCCAGGCGTGCACCCGCCGGAGCAGGTCCTGGAGCCCGAGCCCTTCTTCCAGGAACTCCGGGACCTGGGCATCGTCACCCAGGTGGCGGTGACGCGAGAGCTGGAGTGAGGGAGCCCGGTCCAGCCGGAAGACGGCAGACAGTAGACGGTCGCTGTTGGCTGCTACGTGGGAGACCGCTCCTCGCGACCTGATCCACCAATCAACCAACGAACCAATCAACCAGGGAAGTGATGCGTCGGTCATGGACCGGGGATCGCTTCCCTGCACTCCTTCGCCCGTTCACTTCTTCACCCTCTCAGCCCATCGCCCTCTTGCCCCCATCGCCCTCTTCACCCTCCACGGGCCACGTGGCGCACCGTCTCCTGGATCAGGGGCTGCAGGGGCGGATAGGTGGCGATGTACTGCTCCACGAAGAAGCGGTAGCGCTGGTGCATCTCCGGGTCCGGCTGGATCTGACGGCGCACATGGACCATGGCATCCGCCGCGCTCTGCACGTCCGGGAAGAGGCCCGCGGCCACCGCGGCCAGGATGGCCGAGCCCAGGGCCGGCGCGTCGGGCACCTCCGTGAGGGTGATGGGCACGTTGCTCACGTCCGCGTGGATCTGCATCCAGAGGGGGCTCTTGGTGGGGCCGCCGGCGGCCACCATCTCCTCCACCACGTAGCCGTTGGCCCGGAAGGTGCGCAGGATGTGCTCCGTGCCGTAGGCGATCCCCTCCATGATGGCCCGGAAGAGATGCCCGGTGCCGTGGGCCAGAGAGAGCCCCCGGACGATGCCCCGGGCCTCGGGATCTACGTAGGGGGTGCGGTTCCCCTGCCAGTAGTCCAGCACGATGAGCCCCTCCGAGCCGGGGGGCACGGCCTGGGCCTTCTCCGTGAGCACCGTGTAGACGTCCACACCTCGGGCGGCCGCCTCCGCCGCTTCCTTCCCCGCGAAGTTGTCCTTGAACCACTTCACCACCGAACCGGTGGAGATCTGGCCTCCTTCCACCGTGTACTGGCCCGGCAGGACCGCGTCGGTGTAGGCACCGAAGATGCCTTTGGCGTGGAGGGGCGTGGCGCTCTGGCCCAGGTGCAGGTGGGAGGAACCGGTGATGAAGGCCATCTTGCCCGGGCGCAGCACGTTCAGGCCGATCATGGCCACGAAGGCGTCCGCGCCCCCCTCGGCCACCGGGATCCCGGGCGGCAGGCCCAGCTCCTCCGCCACCTCCGGGCGCAGGGTCCCAGCCACCTGGCCCATGTCCAGGATGGGCTGGGGGAAGCGGGGCAGGAGATCCCCCAGGCCGATTTGGGCGTAGAAATCCTCGGGCCAGCCCCCTTCGGCCCGGTCGTAGTACCAGCGGATGCTGGTGTTGTTGATGCTCCCCACCCACTCCCCGGTCAGGCGCTGGGTCAGCCAGTCGATGAACTCCCCGATGTGCCGGGCCTGGTCGTAGATGGCCGGCTCGTTCTCCTTCAGCCAGAGCACCTTGCAGGGCAGCCACTCCGCGGAGACGTTGCCGTAGCCGTTGTACTTCAGCGCGGGGTGGCCGGTCTGAGCGATGCGCCGGGCCTGGTCCGCGGCCCGCACGTCCATCCAGATGATGGCCGGGCGCAGGGGGCGGAACTGGTCGTCCATGGCCACCACGGTGCAGCTGGTGCAGTCCGCGCCCACCCCCAGGATGGCCTCCTTGGGGATGCCGCTCTGCTCCAGCGCGGCCCGGGTGGCCGTCACCAGGGCGGACCACCACTCCTCGGGGCGCTGCTCGGCCCAGCCCGGCCGAGGGTGGTAGAGGGGATAGGCCTGGGATGCGAAGACCGCGGGGCGGCCCTCCAGGTCAAAGAGGCCCACCCGCACGCTCTCCGTGCCGAAATCAATGCCCATCACGTAGGGACCGGTCATGGCGCATCTCCGTGGGAGTTGGAAGTTGGGAGTTGGAAATTAGAGTTGGCAGGGGGGAGCGATGAGGGCATGAACGGGTGACACCTCTCCCCACGCTGGCTTGCTTCGTTCGCCACCCCGCCCTTCTCCACACGTGGAGAGGGGAGGGGCGAGGCCCTACTCCTCCACAATCGCCCGGTTGCGGCGCTTCTCCGTGTAGTAGTTGATCACCATCACCAGCAGGAGCAAGGCGCCCCAGGCGAACTGGCGGAAGAAGATGGCCGCGCTGGAGCCGAAAAGCTGCAGCATGAGCATGTTCAGCCCGGTGGAGAGAAACTGGATGCTGAGCACGGCCAGGACCACCCCGGCCACCGTGCCGAAGCCGCCAGTGTAGCTGACCCCGCCCAGGATGGCGATAAGCACGGTGAGCAGGATGAAGGACGAGCCAAAGTCGGGCTTGGCCGAGTTGGCCCGGCCCAGGAAGATGATCCCCGCGATGCCGGCCACCAGCCCCGCCAGCCAGTAGGTGCGCATGAGCACGCTGTCGCTGTTGATGCCGGAGAAGAGGGCCGCGGTGGGGTTCGTCCCCAGCATGTAGACGTTGAAGCCGAAGCTCATGCGGTTGAGGATGACCACGAAGGCCAGGGCCAGGACGATGAACACCAGCACCGGGATGGGCGCGCCCAGGATGGTGCCGTTGCCGATGAAGGCCAGCTGGGTGGTGGTGATGGCCGGGCCGCCAGTCAGCACGAAGGAGAGGCCCGTGTAGATGGCCCCGGTGCCCAGGGTGGCCAGGATGGGCGTGATCCCGATCCGGGAGACCAGGAAGCCGTTGAAGAGACCGCACAGGGTCCCCACCAGCAGGGCCGCCAGGATGGCCAGGGGGATGGTCACCCCTGAGGGCATGCCCAGCCGGGTCAGGATCATGGCGGCCACGATGGCCGAGAGGTTGGCCGCGCCCACGATGGAGAGGTCAATGCCCCCGGTCAGCATGGTGATCATGATGGCGAAGGTGAGGATGCCGAACTCCGGGAACTGCACCGCCATGGACTGGAGGTTGCGCACGCTCAGGAACTTGCCCGGCAGCACGATGCTGAAGCCCACGAAGAGCAGCACGGCGATGATGAGCAGGCGCAGGGTGTCGTTGTGGAGGGAGAAGCGATTCGATCGGCGGCTCGATTTGGGGCTCGATGTCTCGGTGGTCACGTTCGGTTCCATGGTCAAGGTCTGGTCGGAAAAGCTCAGCTGGTCGGGAAACTCAGGTCGCAAACTGGGTGCAGGGAAGGCAGGCTAGATGTCCGCCAGGCCGAAGGAGCGCTTGCCCGCCCGCCGGGCCTGGATGGCGGGGATGCCCGTGCCCACCAGGATGATCAGGCCGATGACCACCCGCTGCCAGACCGTGGGCACCCCGATGAGGATGAGGCTGTTGTTGGCCAGGATCACCAGGATGACGCCCAGCACCGTGCCCAGCACCGTGCCGTAGCCGCCGGTGAGCTGCGCCCCGCCCAGGACCACCGCCGCGATGACGTTCAGCTCCATGCCCACGATGTCCTGGGGGTTGGCCTGCCGGGCCAGCGCGCCGAAGGTCATGCCGGCGATGCCCGACAGGAAGCCCACGAAGCCGTAGATGAAATACTGGATGCGGTTCACGTTGAAGCCGGCCCGCTCAGCCGCCTCCCGGGAGCCGCCCAGCGCGTAGATGCCCCGGCCCAGCATGGTGAAGTTCAGCAGCAGCCAGGTGACGATGATGGCGGCAACGGTGATGAGGATGGCCGGGTGCAGGTTGGCCTGGCCCCGCTCCAGAGGGATGCGCACGATGGCGGAGCGGGCGAACTGGGTCAGCGCGGGGGGTACGTCCCGGATGATCTCGTTGCCGATGGCGAAGAGGAGGAAGCCGTGGAACATGCTCAGGGTGCCCAGGGTGACGATCAGGGTGGGCAGCCGGTAGTGGGCGATGAAGAAGGCGTTGATGAGCCCCAGCCCCAGCCCCACCAGGGAAGCGATGGCAAACCCCACCCAGATGGGCGCGTCGGGCATGAACCCCTTCATCATTTTCACCGCCACGTAGAGGCCGAAGACGGCGATGGCTGTGAAGGAGACATCGATGCCTCCGGAGATGATGACGATGAGCACCCCCATGGCCAGGATGCCGGTGACCACGCTGGTGCGCAGGAGGGTGAAGAGGTTGCCCACGGAGAAAAAGACGGGGTTGTTGAAGCCGATGATCAGGCTCAGGCCGATGATGGTGATGGCAACCAGGGTCTCGTTGCGGCTCAGAAGGCGTTTCACGGTGGTGTTCCTCGGGCTAATCTTCCTCGGGTGGTATCGCTTACTCTTCGACTAGCTTGGCAGACAGCTCGTTCTCGTTGGTCTCCTTGGGCCGGATCTCCTCGCTGATGCGGCCCTGGCGCATGAGCAGGATGCGGTTGCAGGTCTGGAGCAGCTCCGGGATGTCGTCGGAGATGACCAGCAGCCCCATGCCCTCCCGGGCCAGCTGCTTCATCATCTCGTGCAGCTCCTCCTTGGACCCCACGTCCACGCCCACGGTGGGCCCGTTCAGGATCATGAGCCGGGGCTTGCTGGCCAGCCACTTGGCCAGCACCACCCGCTGCTGGTTGCCGCCGGAGAGGGTCTTCACCGGCAGCTCCGGGTCCGGGGTCTTGATGCTCAGGGCGTCCACCCAGTGGGCCACCTGCTGGCTGACCCGTTCCGGCTGGATCATCTGCCAGCCGTTGCGCAGCCGGTCGATGATGCGCACCACCAGGTTGCGGCTGATGGACTGCTCCAGGAAGAGCCCTTCGGTCAGCCGGTCCTCGGGGACGTAGCCGATGCCGTGGCGGATGGCGTCCTGGACCGAGCGGATGGTCACCTCCTGCCCGTCGATGACGATGCGGCCACTGTCCATGGGCAGCATGCCGTAGAGGGCCAGGGCCAGCTCCGTGCGCCCGGAGCCCAGGAGCCCGGTCACCCCCAGGATCTCCCCGGCCCGCAGCTCGAAGCTGATCTCGTGGAGCAGGCCCGCCGCGTTCAGCCCCTCCACCTGGAGCAGGGGCGGCTGGCCGTCGTCCGGGGTGAAGTCGTAGGACTTCTCCGCGATGCGCCGGCCGGTCATCTCGAAGATGAGCCGGGCGCTGTCGTACTCCGCCCGCTCCCCGCTGCTGACGATCTTGCCGTTGCGCATGACGATCATGGTCTCGGAGATCTCCAGCACCTCGTTCAGCTTGTGGCTGACGAAGAGGAAGGCGATGCCCTGCTGCTCCTGGAGCTTGCGGATCACCCCGAAGAGGGCCCGCACCTCCCGGCCAGTGAGGGCGCTGGTGGGCTCGTCCATGATGATGAGCCGGGCGTTCTGGCGCAGGGCCTTGGCGATGGCGATGAGCTGCTTGTTGGCCACCGACATCTCCTCCACCCGGGCGTCCAGGGGGATGTTCTCGCCCAGCTGGGCCAGCGCGTCCCGGGCCACTCGGTGCACGTGGCGCCAGCTCACCAGGCGTCGGCCCTCGGCCAGCTCCTCGTTCAAGGCGATGTTCTCGGCCACAGTCAGGTTGGGGAAGAGGGAGAAATCCTGGTAGATGACCTGGATGCCCTCCCGGATGGCGTCGATGGGGGTGAGATCGTCGTAACGCTTGCCGTTGAGGATGATCTCGCCTGCATCCCGCTTGTAGACGCCGGCGATGATCTTGATGAGGGTGGACTTGCCGCAGCCGTTCTCCCCCACCAGGCAGTGGATCCGGCCCTGTTCGATGGTCAGATCCACGCCGCGCAGGGCGCGCACCCCGGCAAAGGATTTGTGGATGCCCGTGAGGCGGAGCAGTTCTTCAGCCATGGAGAGTGGATTCCAAAGTGGGGCCCCATGAGACGGGGTGATGATGGCGTTGCCTCACCCCTCCCCGGCTGAGACGGCTGGGGAGGGGTGAGGCGATCTGGCTAGAGTGGATTCGGGACTCGATCCACGATTAGAAGGGGTAGTCCTTGGCGTTGGTGGCGTCCACGTAGACCGCGGCGTCGCCGTAGAGGACGTTGTCCCCCACCAGCTTCAGGTTGTTGTAGCCCTGGATGCCCAGGTCCGTGCCTTCACCCACCTCTTCGCCGTTGATCACCATGAGGGCGATCTGGTTGCAGGCGGCGCCGGCATCGTAGGGATCCCAGAAGCCGATGGCGTCGATGGCGCCCGTCTTCTTGCCCTCGGCCGGGTAGAGCAGGTCACCGGCGATGGAGGGCAGGCTGGTGCCCACCACGGTGATCTCGTCCTGGAGGCCGGCTTCCTCCACGGCCCGGCCGATGCCGGCCACGTCGGTGGAGGCGCTGCCCTGGAAGCCCTTGATGTTGGGATGGGCGGCCAGGACTTCCTTGGCCTTCTGGTAGGCGATCTCCGCGTCATCGAAGGTCTCGATCTTGTCCTCCACCAGGGTCATGTTGGGGTACTTCTCCTTCTGGCGCTCGATGCCGCCGTCCACCCACTCGTTGTGGGTCTTGGAGCCCAGGCTGCCGACGAAGACCACGTACTCGCCTTCCTCGCCCATGCCCGCGGCCAGGCGGTCCATGAGACCGGCGCCGAAGGCCTTGTTCTCGAAGGCCTCGATGTCGTAGTTCATGTTCACCTGGTTGGAGGCCTCGTGGGTGACCACCACGATGCCCGCGTCCATGGCCTTCTTCAGCACCGGATCCAGCTGGGTCGGGTCCATGGGGATGACGCAGAGCGCGTCCACGCCCTGGGCGATGAGGTCTTCGATGATGGGGATCTGCTGGGCCGCGTCGGCCTCGGCCGGCCCCACCAGGGAGGCGTTCACGCCGTGCTCCTCGCCCCAGGCGTTCACCCCGTCCTCCATGCGGTCGAACCAGTTGATGCCGGCGATCTTCACCACGGTGACGAAGGTGAGCTCCTTGCCGGATTCGCTGGGAGCCGCGCTCTCGGCCGGGGCCGCGGCCTCACCGCCACCCTCGGACGGGGCCGGGGCTGGGGCCCCAGGCGCTGCACAGGCCGCAAAGACCAGGGCTAGCACGATCAGGGCCGTGAATAGAACGAGTGACTTCTTCATGGGTTTGTTCCTCCTCAGGATTTGAGTGAATCTGAAAAACAAGATGGGCTAGCGGGGGCAATGACACGGTGTAGCCTAGTGTCTTGCCAAGCGTATTTTGATGGGTTCGTAGTAGCCGCTTCAGCGGCAGCACGGCTAAAGCCGTTGCTACAAACTTGCCCATCGTTTCAGGCGTGACAAGGCACTAGAAAGCTTGAAAAAACGGAGGAGGCAGGTGACGAGGTGAGTGGGCGACAGCCCGCTTCCCGCCTCTAACTCCCCTCGTTCAGCGTCTCCAGGACCAGGACGAACATGGCACAGCCGGGATC
>WGCB01000715.1 GCA_015494005.1 Caldilineaceae bacterium | reverse complement strand
GTGTATAAGAGACAGAATGGTGGTACTTCACCGGCAACCTGCTGGACGACCAGGGCCGGCCCTACGGCTTCCAGCTCACCTTCTTCCGCACGGGGCTCCAGGCTAAGCCCGAGGAGCGGGCCTCGTCCTGGGCCAGCAGCCAGCTCTACATGGCCCACTTCGCGGTCACCGACGGCCCCGGAGACCAACACGTGAGCTTCGACCGCTTCAGCCGAGGCGGGAACGAGCTGGCCGGCGCCACCGGGGAGCCTGCCTTCGCCGTCTGGCTGGAGGACTGGTCCGCCCAGGAGACCGCGCCGGGGGTCTTCCGCCTCCAGGCCAGTGCAGCCACGGAGGAGGGGCCCGTGGCCCTGGATCTCACCCTGCAGGAGACCCGGCCGCCCCTGCTCCACGGGGACCAGGGCCTGAGCCAGAAGGGCCCGGAGCCGGGCAACGCCAGCTACTACTACAGCCTGGTGGGGCTGGAGACCCAGGGGACCTTGACCCTGCCCCGGGGCCCAGTCCCGGTCACCGGGGTGAGCTGGATGGACCACGAGTTCGGCACCAGCGCCCTGAGCCCGGACGCGGTGGGCTGGGACTGGTTCGGCCTCCAGCTGGAGGACGGCACGGCGCTCATGTTCGCCCAGATCCGCACCGCGAACGGCCCGCCCCAGGCCATCTTCCAGGGCACCCTGGCCTGGCCCGACGGCCGCCGCCAGGAGTCCATCCGGGCCCAGGACTTCCAGCTGGAGGCCCTGGAGCGCTGGACCAGCCCGGTGACAGGCATCACCTACCCGTCGGGCTGGCGGGTGCGGTTCCCCCGGTTCGACCTGGAGCTGACCCTGGAGTCCATCGTCCGGGACCAGGAGATGCGGGTGGCTTTCGTCTACTACGAGGGCGCGGTGCGGGTAAAGGGAACCCGGGCCGGGCAGCCGATCCGGGGCTGGGGCTATGTGGAGCTCACCGGCTACGGCGGGCCAGGGGAAGGGTTGGCCCGGTGAGCCGGGCAGGTGGGACCGGACCTACCGGTTCCCGCCCAGGATCACGTCCGCGGGCATGCCGGGTTTAAGGCGGCCGTCGCCGTTGTCCAGGGCCAGCTTGATCAGGAAGACCATGTCCCCCCGGTCCTCGGGGTTGAGGACGTTGCTGGGCCGGAACTGGGCCTGGCTGGCAATGAAGAAGACCCGCCCCTGGAAGCGCTCCCCAGGGATGGCCAGGACCTCCACCGGCAGCCAATCGCCCAGACGCACCCGGTGCAGGTCCTGGGCGGCCACGTAGGCCCACAGCTCCATCTGGCTGGTGTCGACGATGGCCATGAGGGGCGCCCCCGCCTTCACTGCCTCCCCCACTGCCACGGCTCGCTCCTGCACCCGCCCCGAAGCCGGCGCGGTGACGGTCAGCCGCTCCTCCTGCCAGCGAACCAGGTCCAGGGCCGCCTGGGCCTTGCGCACATCCGCCTGGGCCACGGCCACCGCCTCGGGCTGGGGCGGGGCGACTTGCAGGGCCCGCTCCGCCTCCGCCACTGCCAGGGCCGCCTCCGCCAGCTTCACCTGATTCTGGGCCTGGTGCACCTGGGCGATGAGCTCCAGGGGCTCCTCCCGCATGGCCTGGAGCTGGGCCAGGGTGCGCTGGAGGCCGTTGAGCTGGGCCCGGGCCGCGTTCAGCTCCTCCTCGGCCGCGGCCTTCTGGGCCTCCAGGATGCGCACCCGGTACTTGCCCTCCCGGGAGAGGTCCGTGCGGGCATCCTCGATGAGGACCTGGGCCTGCTTGACCCCGGCCTGGGCCGCGTCCACCCGGGCCTGGGCCACAGGGATCAGGGCCGCGGTCTGGTCGATGCGAGCCTGGAGGGCCAGGGGGTTCTCCCGCACCACCAGGGCCTGGACCAGGCTGCGCCGGGCGTTGAAGAGCTCCGTGCGGGCCGCCTCCACCGAGCGGTCGGCCAGGGCTCGGACCGTCTCGTCCGGGGGCGCGGCCACCGCGTCCCGGGCCGCCTCCGCTGCAGCCACCGCCTCCTGCCCGGCCGCCAGCTGGGCCAGCACGTCCGTGGGGTCCAGGAGCAGGAGGGGCTGGCCCGCCTCCACCCACTCCCCTTCCTCCACCAGCACCGCCAC
>WGCB01000714.1 GCA_015494005.1 Caldilineaceae bacterium | reverse complement strand
GTAGCGGCCTGGCATCCAGGCCGCTACCATGCCATCCGTTCCACCGGCTTCAGACCCGAGATCATCGGGCCCCAGGCGCCACCACGCCGATCGCCGGGGTGATGAGGGCCCAGGCGCCCCCCAGCTCCGCCACCTGGTGGCTCACCGGCGGCGTGAAGTAGAGGCCGGCCCCAGCCAGGACCAGCACCGGCGTCTCTGGCTGGAACAGGCGCACTCCAGCCGGCGGCTCGTAGCGCAGCATGTACTCGTCTGGCCGCACGTCCCAGAGACGGAACTGGCCCAGCCCATCGGTCACCGTTTCCGCCACCAGTTGCCCCCTCGCGTCCTCCAGGAGCACCCGGATGCCCGGCAGGCCCAGCTCCCCGCCGATCCAGCCCGCGCCCTGGGGACGCACCACCATCTGCACCGGATCGTGGTCGCTGGAGCGGAAGACGGTCCCCGGGTCCACCGTCTCCGTCTCCGGGAAGTCCGCGTTGATGTGCAGGGGGCTCACCCCGGCCAGATCCCCCCGCATGCCTGGCGTCACCAGGATGTGATCCAACACCTGGCTGGCCCCGTTGAAGATGTAGGTGTAGCGGTCCAGCCGGGGCAGGATGTCGTAGACATGGACCAGGGGCGGGGTGGTCCCCTGGCGCAGGGTCTCCACCGGGCCGCTGCCGTAGAAGTCGTTCAGATCCCCCAGGACCACCACCCGGGCTCCTGGGTCCTGGTCCAGCCGCTCCTGGACCAGACTGGCCACGTGGGCGGCCTGGAGGGTGCGGCGCACCACGTTCACCGACTCGTCCCCGCCCTTGCTCTTCCAGTGGTTGACGATGACAGTCAGGGTGTAGGGCTCGCCCCAGGCCCCCTCCACCTGCAGATCCACCACCAGGGGCGGCCGGTTGAAGAGGGCGAACTGGCGTCGCGGGCACTCGCCGGGGGTGTAGCGCACGCCGTAGCTGTAGCGGGAGCAGCCCTGGCGGGACTCGGCTCCCAGCACCGTGACCCGATCCCGCCGGGCCAGGAGGCTGTTGGTCAGGGGGAACTCCAGGCTGCGGCTGTTGGGGCCGGGGATGGCCACCGCCTGGTAGTCCAGGCCGAACTCGTCCCGGAGCACCTGGGCTAGGTTCTCCGCGTCCTCCGGCTTGCCCGTCTCCTCCAGGCCGATGATCGTGCAGCCCTGCAGCCCCTCCGCGATGGCCCGGGCCCGCTTGCGCACCTGGGGCCAGTACTCCGCCTCGTCCCGGTACTGCTCGCCCCCTCGGCCCAGCCCCAGGACGTTGAACGTGCAGACGGAGAACTCGTCCTCGCCCCAGGCCAGGGCTTGGTCCTGGACCCGAGCGCCGGGCCGCACCTGGACCGTCTGCCCGGGCAGGAGGGCCAGCTGATACTTGCCGTAGTTGTAGTCCAGCACGGCCAGGGCCGGGTTGGCGGGGATGCGAGCCAGCTCCTGGCCCCCTGGTTCGCCGATGGGGTTGACCACGATCCCGTCCCCCCAGGCGGCCTGGGGCAGGCTGGCCCCCAGCTCGTTGCTCAGGTACATGAGGGCCGAGGTGTGCTCCGGCTGGTCTCGGAAGACCCGGGCGCCCTCGATGTAGGGGAGCAGGCGGCTGTCCACCAGGCTGATCTCCACGTCCCCGCTGCGGAAGATCTTGGTGGGGCCCTGGACCACGCCCCGGAGCTGCGGCACCTGGACCAGCATGCCCTCATAGCGCTCGAAGAGGGCCGCCGGATCGCTGAAAAGCTGGGCCATGGGGATGGTGACCGGCTCGATCTGGGCCGTCGGGCAGTGGTTGCTGGAGCGCACGCTCTCCATCTCGCTCAGCTCTGTCTTGTCGTAGTACTCGGAGACGAACGCGCCCAGGACCGCCACACACTCGCCGCTGTCCACGTCCGGCCGCCGCTGAGTGTAGACGAAGACGCCGTCGCTGGTGGCCGGGTCCCCATCCCCTTCCGGATCCTGGAGGAAAAAGCCGTTGTCCGTCACCCCGGTGACCAGGCCGAAGGTGTCCACCGTCTCCCCGGCCAGGGGCGTGGACAGCCCCTCCCCCTGGATGGCGTAGATGGGCGTGAACTGGTCCGGCTCGAGCGAGGAGGGCTGGGAGAGGGCGCTGCCGACGATGTCGTCCAGGGAGCGGGGGATGAGGCGGTAGTTGCCGAAGGCATGGTCCACGATGGCTGTGAGGGAGAGGATCCGCTCGCCCACCTTGGCCGGGTAGAAGACCCCCTTGTCGTCCACCCGCATGATGCCGCTCGCATCCTCGATGCGCCACTCCCCGTGGCTGTCCGGCTCCGAGTTGACCGTCACGTCCTGCACCTGGACCAGCACCCCCTCCCAGCGTTCGTTCTTGGCCTCCTGGACCTTCAGGAGCACCGGCTCGGGCAGGGGATTGTTGCTGGAGAGGATCTGGATGTCCGTGGGCTCGATCTCGGTCAGGTCGTGGAACTCCACCACCTTCCCCGTCACCTGCACCTGATCCTGGGTGACCACCGAGTGGCCCTGTTGGTAGACGGCGATGCCGCTCCAGGGCCCTCCTTCCGGCTCCTCCACGAAGAAGAGGTCCCCGTAGACGCCGGTGACGATCCCCTGGATGGTGACGGTCTCATCCACCAGGGCCGAATCGTCCCCCTGGGAGAACTGGCTCTGGATCTGGGCGATGGGGGTGATCTCCTGGGATTCCAGCCGGGGGGCAGGGCCGAAAAGGGGGGCCAACAGGCCGATCAGCAGGGCGAAGATGGGCAGAAGACGCACGGGGAAGTAGGTCCTTTCTGGCGATATCTGGCAGTGGTGTGGAACGGCGATGAATGGTGGGCCTATCATAGCACAGGCCGGGGAGGGCTTTCAAAGAGCGGGTTTGTTCAGGTTCAGAATCGCGAAAACGAGGCCTTGGCGAGAGGGAAACTGGCCCGATTCCCTTCAGGGCGTTGCACTGCCCCCGCCTGGCGCAGTATAATGCAGGCACGTTACAGTCGATCCTGGACGCCCCTCCCCCTGGCCCCGGAACGCACCGGTCGCATCCCGGCTGCCCCCGCCGATTTTTCGCCCGTCCGCCACCCGTTCTGTCGAGCGCACCATGCCATCCGCCACCACCTTCCACACCATCGCCCCCGGCCTGGGATGGGGGTCCCAGCCTCCCGTGGGCTGGCAGCCCGTCCAGGAGCAGCCCCTGCTCTGCTTCGTGGGGCTGACCGGCGTGGGCAAGACCACCACCCTGGGCATCCTGGCTGGGCTCCTGGAGGCCGCGGGCCGGGCCTTCACCCACCTGCCGGACCGACGTCGCCTGACCGACCAGCTCATCATCGCCCACCTGCAGCGGCAGGACGGGGAGCCCGTGCGGCCTGTCATCGACCGGGCCCAGCGCTTCCGCTACACCCGCCGCTATCGCCAGGAGTTCCCCGGCGGCATGGCCCATGCCCTCTCCCAGCTCTGGGTGGACCCGACCCAGCACCCTGGGCTGCTCCTCTTCGACGGCCTGCGGGGGGAAAACGAGGTGACTTTCGCTGCCCGCCACTTTCCCCAGGCCCGGTTCGTGGTCCTCCACGCGCCGGATGGGGTGCGGGTGCAGCGCCTCCTGGGCCGGCAGGACGCCTTCGACCGCATCGCGGCAGGGGTGGGGATCGCCGCCGGGCCGGAGCGTGGCGCCCCGGCCTTGGATCTGGCGACCCTGGCCGGGAGGGGAGCGGCCGACCTCTTCAGCCCAGCGGAGACCCAGGCCCTGCTGGCCCTCCTCCAGGACGGCCGGGTGGGGCCGGAGGAGCTGGCCGCCAAGGTTCGCATCGTCCTCGCGGAGCGGGCCAACTACGACCCGGACGCGGCCCGTCGCGCCCTGGAGCGCCTGGCCCCTCAGCGCACCCTGCTGGTGGACACCACCCGGCTCGATCCCCAGGCTGCGGCCCACCGGATCGCGGCGTTTGTTGGATCCTGGCCATCCGGTCACCCCAGTCTCGACGGCAGACGGCGGACGAAAGACGGAGGCCAGCGGGACATCGGATTCAATCCCCAGTCTCCAGTCTCACAGCCTCCATCCCCCCAATCAACCAATCGACCAGCCAACCAATCATCCAGCTCCCCACTCTCCATTGCCCACATCGAGACCATCCCCTTCCGCCTGCCCCTGCACGGCGCCCTGCGCTGGGGCCGGGACCACGCCATGGACGAGGTGCGCCACGTCCTGGTGCGAGTGACCCTGAGCGACGGCAGCCAGGGGGTGGCGGAAGCCCCGCCTCGCCCCACCATCTACGGCGAGACGGTCCAGAGCATCCAGGGCATCATCGCCCAGGAGCTGGCCCCCCGGATCCTGGGGCTGCCCGTGGACGAGCCAGGGCTGGCCCAGATCCACCAGCGCCTCCACCAGGTGAAGAACAACCCGGCCGCCAAGGCTGGCGTGGACATGGCCCTGCACCACGCTCTGGCCGTCTCCCAGGGGATCTCCCTGGCCCAGCGGCTGGGCGCGCAGCGGGAGCGGGTGCGAGTCAGCTACATCCTGGGCATCGGCCCCCTGGAGGAGATGCTGGCCGAGGCGGAGCGGGTGGTGGCGGCCGGGGTGCGGGTGCTCAAAGTGAAGGTGGGGCGGGACTGGACGGCGGATCTGGCCCGGATCCAGGCCCTGCAGCAGACCCTGGGCCCGGACGTGACCCTCTACGCGGACGCCAACGAGTGCTTCTCCCCGGAGGAGGCGCCGGACCGGCTGGCAGCCCTGGCCGAGCTGGGCCTGGCCTACTGCGAGGAGCCCTTGCCCGTGGAGCAGGTCCAGGAGCGGGCCCGGCTGCGGGCCCAGGACATCCTGCCCCTCATCGCGGACGACAGCACCTTCACCCTGCGGGACCTGCGCCGGGAGCTGGCCCTGGACACCTTCCACATCCTCAACATCAAGACCGCCCGCACCGGCTACACCGAATCCCAGGCCATGCTAGCCCTGGCCCAGGCTCAGGGCAAGGGGGTGATGGTGGGCTCCCAGGCCAGCGCCGGGCTGGGGACGGCTCGGGCCGGCCTCTTCGCCGGGCTGCCGAGCGTGGAGCACCCCTGCGAGCTGAGCTTCTTCCTCAAGCTGAAGGAAGACATCATCGACCGACCCATCCCCATCCGGGACGGCTTCCTGGACTTGGCCGACCTGCTCCGGGTCCAGGTGGACGAGGATCGCCTGCGGGAGGCCCGGCTGCCCAGGCTGTGACAGGCGTCCGGGCGCGCCCGAGCGCTCTGAGCGCTTCGTCGTCGTTTTCCCACCCAGGCTGGGCCGCGCTGGAGAGACGCGGCCCAATCTGCCCCACAAAGGAGTCACTGTGAGATCGTCTCGACCGTACGATGCCATCGTGATCGGTGGTGGGCTGGTGGGCCTCTCCACGGCCTATCACCTGGTGAGCCAGGGGGCCAAGACCCTCCTCTTCGACCGGGCGGACCGGGGCCGGGCTACCACGGCCGGCGCGGGGATCCTGGCCCCGGAGGCCAACATCCGGGACTCGGACCAGTGGTACCGCTTCGCCCTCCAGGCCGTGGGCTACTACCCGGAGCTGGTGGCCCGGCTGGAGGAGGAGCAGGCCGGCGAGACGGGCTACGGCCGTTGCGGCAAGCTGCTGGTGGCCATAGACGAGGCGGAGATCCCCGCCTTCGACGAGCTGACGGCCAAGGTCTTGGATCGCCACCGCCGCCTGGCCGGGCCGGATGCCCCTGCCATCACCCTGGTGGACCCCGCGGAGGCCCACGCCTGGTTCCCGCCCCTGGCTCCGGTGCAGAAGGCCCTCTACTTCCCCAACGCAGCCCGGGTGGATGGCCGTCTGCTCTCCGCCTCCTTGCAGCGGGCCGCGGCCCAGAAGGGGCTGGCCGTGCAGCCAGGGAGCGTGGAGGCCCTGGTGATGGAGGGGGATCGGGTGCTGGGGGTCCACACCTCGTCCGGGGATCGCTACGACGCCGGCGCGGTGGTCATCGCCGGGGGCGCCTGGTCCCAGACCTTCAGCCGCCAGCTGGGGATGGCCATCCCGGTGGAGCCCCAGCGAGGGCAGATCCTGCACCTGCGCCTGCCTGGGGTGAACACGGGCGGCTGGCCCATCGTGGGCGTCCTCTCGGACCACTACCTGGTCTCCTTCTCGGACAGCCGGGTGGTGCTGGGGGCCACCCGAGAGGATGGCAGCGGTTTCCTGCCCCGGATCACCGCGGCGGGAATGTACGAGGTGCTGGACGTGGGGCTGCGGCTGGCGCCGGGCCTGGCCGCGGGGCATCTGCTGGAGATGCGGGTGGGCCTGCGTCCCATGAGCCAGGACGGGCTGCCCATCCTGGGGGCGGCGCCGGGGATCCAGGGTGTCTTCCTGGCCACGGGGCATGGGCCCACCGGCCTGCAGCTGGGGCCTTTCAGCGGCAAGGTGGTGGCCCAGCAGATCCTGGGCCAGTCCCTGGACGCGGCCATCGACCAGTTCAGCATCCAGCGCTTCCTGGACGGGCCGTGAGGGGCTTCCAAGGAACTGGCCGGGGTTCAGCGGTTTGGGGGAAGATCGCTGCATTTCTTTGAAATATCATCGAGGGGCATCCAGGCCTGGCCGCCGGTGTCACGGACCCGTAACCGGCCCGGGCATCCACACCACCCACCCCACGGTGATCC
>WGCB01000713.1 GCA_015494005.1 Caldilineaceae bacterium | reverse complement strand
TCGCCAGACCGCGCAAGGAGCGAACCATGGCCCATCGAACCCTGATCTTCGCCCACCGGGGCGCCCGAGCCGTGGCCCCGGAGAACACCCTGCCTGCCTTCCAGAAGGCCCTGGAGATGGGGGTGGACGGCATTGAGCTGGACGTGCAGGCCACCAAGGACCACCGTCTGGCGGTGATCCACGACTTCGACCTGAGCCGCACCACCAACGGCCAGGGCCGGGTCCAGGACTTCACTGCGGCGGAGCTGGCCCAGCTGGACGCGGGCAGCCACTTCGGCCCGGAGTTCGCCGGGGTGGGGGTGCCCACGCTGGACCAGGTCTTCGATCTGGTGAGGGAAATGGCCGGGGAACGCTGCACGGTCAACGTGGAGATCAAGAGCATGGACCCCAAAGGCGGGCCGGAGGTGGATCTGACGGCCGCCCTGATCCGGGAGCGGGGCCTCTACGACCAGGTGATCGTCTCCAGCTTCAACCCCATCTCCCTAATCAAGATGCGCTGGGTGGACCCCCACGTGACCCTGGGGCTGCTCTACGCGGAGGATCTGCCCGTCTATCTGCGCCGGGCCTGGCTCGGCCCCCTCATCGCGCCGGAGGCCCTGCACCCCCACCACAGCCTGATCGACGAGGCCTACACGCGCTGGGCCCGCAGCCGAGGCCACTACGTGAACACCTGGACGGTCAACGAGCTGGAGGAGGCCCGACGCCTGGCCCGCCTGGGCGTGGACGTCATCATGTCCGACGTGCCGGACCAGATCATGGCTGGGCTGCGGGGGAGCAGCGCGGCTTAGGAGGGACCGTGACGGAGAGCGCCCGCACCACCACAGCCACTGCGTCGGGCAAGGTCATACTCTGTGGGGAGCACGCGGTGGTCTACGGCCACCCGGCCATCGCCGTGCCGGTGCAGCAGGTGCGGGCCACGGCCACGGTGACGGCCGGCCCACCGGGCGCAGGCTGCGTCCTTCGCGCCCTGGATCTAGGGCGGGAGATCCGGCTGGCGGAGGCCCCGGAGGACGACCCCCTGGCCCTGATCCTGCGCTTGGCCCTGGCCGAGCTGGGCCTGGCCCAGGAGCCGGACTGGACCGTGACCGTCCACAGCCAGATCCCCATGGCCAGCGGCCTGGGCAGCGGCGCCGCGGTGAGCACCGCCCTGGTTCGGGCTCTCTTCCGCCACGCCGGGCGCGCCCCGGAGCCGGCCACGGTCAGCCGGCTGGTCTTCCGCACGGAGGAGCTCCACCACGGCACCCCCAGCGGCATCGACAACACCGTCATCGCCTACGAGCGGCCGGTCTGGTTCGTGCGGGGCCAGCCGCCGGAGACCTTCACCCCGGCCCAGCCCTTCACCCTGGCCATCGCGGACAGCGGCATCCCCAGCCCCACCCGGGAGACAGTGGGCGACGTGCGCCGGGCCTGGCAGGCGGATCCCACCCGCTACGAGGCCCTCTTCCAGGCCATCGGCCAGGTGGTGGTGGCCGCTCGCCGGGCCCTGGAAACAGGAGACATGGCCGAGCTGGGGCGACTCTTCCGGCGCAACCAGGCCCTGCTCCGGGAGCTGGGGGTGAGCTCGGAGCCCCTGGAGCGGCTGGTGGCTGCTGCGGAGGAGGCGGGCGCCCTGGGGGCCAAGCTCAGCGGAGGCGGTCGTGGGGGTAACGTCATCGCCCTGGTGACGCCGGAGACCGAGGAGGCCGTGGGCCAGGCCCTGCGCCGGGCCGGGGCTTGCCAGGTCATCGTCACCCGCTATCGGCCATCAACAGCCAACGGATAACGTCGAGCCGCCTCCCATCTTCTCGCTTCCTCCCCAATCCCACCTTTCCACTCGCCATTTTACCCGAGCCGTTCCTCGTCTCGCAGGTAGACCAGCCGACCTCCCACCACCGTGGCCACCGCCTGGAGATCCTCGTCCAGCAGGACCAGATCCGCCCGGTAGCCTGGAGCCACCGCGCCCATCTCTCGCCCCAGGCCCAGGGACCGGGCCGGTGTGCGGCTGGAGACGGGCCAGCCCTGCTCCAAGGGCCAGCCGGTCGCGGCCAGGAAGTTGGCCAGGGCCCGGTCCATGGTCAGAATGCTCCCGGCCAGGCTGCCGTTGGCCAGGCGGCAGGCGCCCTCCGCCACGGTGACCGTCTGGCCACCCAGGTCGTACTGGCCCGGGGGCAGGCCCGCGGCCCGCATGGCGTCGGTGATGAGGATGGTCCCCTCCACCCCCTTGCACCGGCCCAGGATGTCCATCACCGCGGGGTGGACGTGGATGTTGTCCGCGATGAGCTGGGCCCGGATGGCGTCCTGGCTGAGGACCGCGCCCACCGTGCCCGGGCGCCGATGGTGCAGGCCGGTCATGGCGTTGAAGGTGTGGGTGGCCTGGCTGGCTCCCTGGCGGATGGCCGCCACGGCCTGGTCGTAGCTGGCCGCGGTGTGGCCCAGGACCGCGCCCACGCCTCGCTCTTGGGCCGCGGCGATCAGGGCCTCCGCGCCGGGCTGCTCCGGGGCCAGGGTGATGAGGCTCACCGGGCCCGCGGCCACCAGCTCCAGGAACTCGGCCACGTCCGGCTCCCGGATGAACTGGGCCGGCTGGGCCCCGGGATACTGAGGGCTGATGTAGGGGCCCTCCAGGTGCACGCCCAGGATCCGGGCCCCAGGCCAGCGCTCCTCCGGGGTGCTCTCCAGGACTTGGGCCACGTTGGCCACGGCTCGGCGGATGGCCTCCTGGGGAGCGGTGATGGTGGTAGGGCAGAAGGCGGTGACCCCGTGGCGGGCGAAGAAACGGGCCATGCCCAGGAGGGCCTCGGGCGTGGCGTCCATGGTGTCGAAGCCGTCCCCGCCGTGGACATGCACGTCCACGAAGCCGGGCAGCAGGGTGCAGCCGGCGGCGTCCAGCACCAGGCCGTGCTCCGGCGCGCCGGGACTGGTTTCCTTGGGGCGGAGCTGCTCGATGCGCCCGTTCTGGAGGGTGACGCTGCCCTCCAGCCAGCGGGTCGGCCCGTCCGCGGAGGGCCAGCGGGCCTGGTGGATGGCGACGAGGCGAGGTGGATGGCCCATGTTCTCCTCCTTTGCAGCAGGGTTTTCGGGGCAGGGATGGTTTTCAGTCCAGGGCCCGGGGCAGCCAGAGGGTGAAGGTGCTGCCCTGGCCCTCCACGCTGTCGATGGAGAGGCTGCCGCCGTGGAGCCGAGCCACGTGCTGGACCAGGGCCAGGCTCAGGCCCGCGCCCGGGGTGGTGCGTTCGTTGCGGTTGACCTGCTCGAAGGGCTGGCGCATGTGGGCCAGCTGCGCCGCGGGGATGCCCACGCCCCAGTCCCGGACCTGGAGGCCCACGTAGGGGTCCGAGACAACCACGGAGAGGACCACCTTCTGGGAGTCGGGTCGGCTGTACTGGATGGCGTTGATCACCAGGCGATGCAGGGCATCGTGGAGGTAGATGCGGTAGCCCTCCACATCGACCTCTGGGTTCTCCGGGGCGACGATCAGGGAGAGGCCCGCTTCCTGGGCCTGGGGCTCCAGCTCTCCGGCCACGGTCTTCAGCAGGAGATGGGCGTTCAGGGGCTCCACGGGCTCGGGCAGGCGATCCCGGCCCTGGAGATCGGCCAGCAGGAGGAAGTTCTCGATGAGGGACTGGAGGCGCTGGCCCCCTTCCAGGATGGCCTCGATGGAGGCCTGGAGGGTGGAGACGTCCACCTGGCTGCCGGCCACCTCGGCCAGGAACTCCGCATAGCCCAGGACGAAGGTCAGGGGCGTGCGGAACTCGTGCTGCAGGGTGTTGATGATCTGAGAGCGCAGGTTGGCCATCTGCCGTTGGGCCTCCGCGGTGACGTCCCGGGAGCGGCGCAAGGCGTTCTCGATGGCCAGGATCAGGTCCTCCGGCTCCACGGGCTTGACCAGGTAATCCTCGATGCCGATGGTTTTGGCCTCCCGTTTGTCCTCTGGGGAGGAGCGGGCGGTGAGGAAGATGAAGGGCACGGTGCGCAGGCGTTCGTCGCTGCGGGCGTGGCGCAGCAGGGTGTAGCCGTCCATCTCCGGCATCATGATGTCGCAGAGCACCACGTCGGGCCGGGTCTCCTGGAGCATCTCCAGGGCCACCTTGCCGTTGGCCGCGGAGAGCACCCGGTAGCCGTGGAGCTCCAGGATGTCACAGATGGCCATGTTCATGGCTGGGTTGTCCTCCACCACGAGGACCAGGGCGGATTGTTGTTCTCGATCCATGGATGCGGCTTTCTCTTGACAGCTCGGCAGGGACGGTTCCAGACCGGCTAGGAATTGGGCTCCGGTTTCAGGTAGAAGACCCCCAAGGGAGGCAGGTTCAGCGGGGCGGAGTAGGGGCAGTTCTGCCAGGGGATCTCCTGGGCGTGGATGAGCCTTCCGTTGCCCACGCCAGAACCGCCGTACTCGTGCCGGTCGCTGTTGAAGATCTCCCGGTAGGCGCCAGGCTTGGGCAGTCCCACCCGGTAGCCCAGCCGAGGCACCGGCGTGAAGTTGCAGACCACGACCACCGTCTCCTCCGGGTCCGCGGCCCGGCGCAGGAAGCTGAGCACCGAGTTGTCCACGTCGCTGAAGTCGATCCAGTCGAAGCCCTGCCAGTGGAAGTCCACCTGGTGCAGGGCCGGCTCCCGCTGGTAGAGGTGGTTCAGGTCTGCCACGTAGTGCTGGAGCTGGCGATGCTCCGGGTATTCCAGCAGATGCCAGTCCAGGCTGCGGGCCTCGCTCCACTCCCGCCACTGGCCGAACTCGCCCCCCATGAAGAGGAGCTGCTTGCCCGGGTGGCCGATCATGTAGCCGTAGAGGAGGCGCAGGTTGGCGAATTTCTGCCAGACATCCCCGGGCATCTTGTCCAGCATGGAGCGCTTCAGGTGCACCACCTCGTCGTGGCTGAAGGGCAGGACGAAGTTCTCCGAGAAGGCGTACATGAGGCTGAAGGTGAGCAGGTTCTGGTGGTAGCGGCGGAAGATGGGGTCCTTCTGCATGTACTCCAGGGTGTCGTGCATCCAGCCCATGTTCCACTTCATGTCGAAGCCCAGGCCGCCGGTGTAGGTGGGCCGGGTGACCATGGGCCAGGCGGTGCTCTCCTCGGCCACGGTCAGGCTGCCAGGGACCTGCTCGTGGGTCAGCTCGTTGAAGCGGCGGATGAAGTCGATGGCCTCCAGGTTCTCTCGGCCCCCGTACTTGTTGGGGACCCACTCCCCGGGCTGGCGGCTGTAGTCCAGATAGAGCATGGAGGCCACCGCGTCCACCCGCAGGCCGTCGATGTGGTACTCCTTCAGCCAGAAGAGGGCGTTGGCCAGGAGGAAGTTGCGCACCTCGTTGCGCCCGTAGTTGAAGACCTTGGTGCCCCAGTCCGGGTGCTCCCCCAGGCGGGGATCGGAGTGCTCGTAGAGGTGGGTGCCGTCGAAAAAGGCCAGACCGTGGGCGTCCATGGGGAAATGGGCCGGCACCCAGTCCATGATCACGCCGATGCCCTGCTGGTGGCAGTGGTCCACGAAGTACTTGAAGTCATCCGGGGTACCGTGGCGGCTGGTGGGGGCGAAGTAGCCCGTCACCTGGTAGCCCCAGGAGGCGTCCAGGGGATGCTCCATCACCGGCAGGAGCTCCAGGTGGGTGTAGCCCATTTCCTTCGCGTAGTCTGCGAGCTGGTGGGCCAGGTCCCGGTAGTTGAGGAAGCCGTTGGTCTCGGGCGCCCGTTTCCAGCTGCCCAGGTGCACCTCGTAGATGTTGATGGGCCGGTCCAGGGCCTGGTGCTGGGGCCGCTCCTCCAGCCAGGCCTGGTCCCCCCACTGGTAGCGGTCGATGTCCCAGATGCGGGAGGCGGTGCCCGGCCGCAGCTCCGCGAAGAAGCCGTAGGGGTCGGCCTTGTCGACCTTGTAGCCGTTCACCCGGGAGAGGATGGCGTACTTGTACTCCATGCCCTGGGGCAGGTTGGGGATGAAGAGCTCCCAGATCCCGGCCCCGGGGTGAAAGCGCATGGGATGCACCCGCTCGTCCCAGAAGTTGAAGGGGCCGATGACGCTCACCCGTTGGGCGTTGGGGGCCCAGACTGCGAAGTTCACGCCTCGAACACCCTCCACCTCCCGGAAGTGGGCGCCCAGCTTGCGATAGCTCTCCAGGTAGTTGCCCTCGCCGTGGAGGTAGAGCTCAAAGTCCGTGAGCCAGGGCGGGAAGCGGTAGGGGTCCTCGATCTCGTACTCGTTGCCATCCCGTCCCAGGAGGATCAGCCGGTAGGGGAAGGGCTTGGTGCGCCGGGTGAAGAGGGCCTGAAAGAGGCCGGCCGGGTGCACCTTCTCCATGGGGTAGCGGCGGCCGCTCTTGGGATCCAGGACCGTGACCCCTTCCTCTAGGGGGCGGAAGGCCCGGATCACCAGCCGGGGCTTGCCCTGGATCTCCACCACGTGGGGGCCCAGGACGGCGAAGGGATCCCCGTGGCGGCCCTCCACGATGGCGCGCACGTCCTCTGTATTCAACGTGGGGATGGAAGCTGGGTTGCGGCTGCTGCCAGGCGTGCTCACAGGATGGTTCCCCGATCTGGGCTACCCCCCGATGTAGCGGGCGTAGAGGCTCTTGGCCAGGTTCTCGTCGTCCGTCCCCTTGATGATGGCCCGGTTGTCCGGGAAGACGGTGAACTCGTAGCCGTCCACCTCGGCTTTGAGCAGGTACTCGTTGCGGCGGATGTTCCGGGCCACAGGCCGCAGCTGCTCCTCGATCCGAGCCAGGTCCAGCCGGGAGCCGCCCATGACCGAGACCTGGACCGCGTTGCGTCCGCAGAGGGTGGCGGTGGCGGCGCCGGCCTTGGCCTCCAGGAACTGGAAGCGGTGCTGGACGCAGACCGGACAGTTGGGGTCCCGGGACGAGGCCTGGAAGACCTCGTAGCTGTGCTCCCACAGGTCCATGTGGATCAGGCCCGGGTTGAGCTGGCCTGTGCCCACCAGGATCTTCAGGGCTTCCCCCCCGCTCACGCCGGTGAGCAGGGCCACGGCCGGGCCCACCACGCCGGCGGTGTCGCAGGTGGCGGTGGTGCCCGGGGCCGGCATCTCCCCCAGGAGGCAGCGCAGGCACGGGGTGACCTGGCGGTGGCCAGGCAACTTCTCCGCCGCGCCCTCGGGGATGAGGGTGGCGGTCATGCCGTAGGCCGCGATGACCCCGGTGTAGACCCAGGGCTTGCCCAGCTTGACGCAGGCGTCGTTGAGCAGGTAGCGGGCGGTGAAGTTGTCCGTGCCGTCCATGACCAGGGTGGCGTCGGCCAGCAGGTCCAGGACGTTGCCCGGGTTCAGGTCGGCGACCACCGGCTCCAGGGTGATGGCGCTGTTGATCCGGGCCAGTTTCCGGGCCGCGGCCACGGCCTTGGGCAGACTCTGGGCCACGTCCTCCTCGTCGAAGAGGGTCTGGCGCTGGAGATTGGTCAGCTCCACGAAGTCCCGGTCGATGATGCGCAGCCTGCCCACCCCGGCCCGGGCCAGCATCTCGCTCAGGTGGGAGCCGGTGGCGCCGCAGCCCACCACCACGACGGTGGCCTGGCCCAGGCGCGCCTGCCCCTCCGGCCCGATGCCCGGGAAGATGGTCTGCCGGTGGTAGCGGGGCTCGATGGGCAGGTTGGGCTCAGCCATTGGGTTCCCTGGCTTTCTCCAGGCCGGGCAGGAAGAAGCGCTCCGCCACCACGTCCCAGCTCATGCGATGGGCCAGGGCAGTGCCGTCCTCCAGCATCTTCTGCATGGCCTTGCGGCTGCGGGGCAGCTTGTTCAAGATCTCCCGGGCGGCGGTGGCGCTGTTTTCCGTCTCCACCCAGTCCCGCACGCCCCAGTCGATGTCCAGGGCGTCGAAGGGCGTCTTGATGGGGAACTCCTCGGGCACGGTCACGTAGTCGGCGATGACCAGGTTGGTGGGCCCGCCAATGTCCTCGGCCACGGATTCCACGAAGCTGATGCAGCCACAGACATTGCTCACACAGCTCAGGGCGCCGAAGTTCAGGGGCTCGATCTGGGAGATGCCGAAGGGCTCGTAGATGCTCTGGCCGAACTCCAGGTCCGTGCCCTGGCGGATGTCCGGGAAGCTCATCTCCTCGGGCATGCGCAGGCCGCAGTGCTCCTGATCCCAGCCGTACTGGTTGATCAGGACCACCCGGCAGGCCTTGGCCGTGCGGTTGAAGGGCTCCACCCCGTTGAAGAAGAAGGCGATCTCGTCCCCCACCAGGTCCCCGGTGTCGGCCCGGTGGCCCACCGGCCAGCCGTACTCCGCCTCCCACTGGCGCACCAGCTCCGGGGAGCGGCCGGCGGGCACGCTGGTGCTGAGGACGAAGAGCACTGCGGTCTTGCCCTCCTGCCAGAGGAGTTCGTCCAGGTGCTCCATCACCTTCAGGTCCCGCCAGAGGCCCTTGGAGAGGACCATGCGGGTCACGTGGGTGAAGACGAAGTCAGGCCGAAAGCCCAGCAGGTTCTTGGCGTACTGCTGCAGGCGGCGCTTGGACTCCACCCGCTCGTCGATGGTGATATCCCGGCTGACCAGGCCGTTGTAGACCACGTCGATGTTGGTGTCGGTGAAGTCGCCGCCCAGGAAGCGCAGCTCGTGGACCACCAGGCTCCCCACGGCGAAGATGTTGTCGCAGCGGATGGCCTGGCGGATGATGGCGTGCTTGAAGAAGTAGCTCTGATCCCCGAAGACCGTCTCCAGGTCCATGTGCTGCTCTTCCGCCTTGAACATGGCGTTGTAGAAGCGGGTGTCGTGGCCGCTGTGGGATTCCACCAGGAGGCGGGCGGTGGCCATCTCGTGGGCATAGAAGACCGTGCGCCAGTGGCCCGGCTCGTTCATCTGGGCGGCGAAGACCACGGGCATGCCCAGCCACTCGTGGGCGATGATGAACCGCTCATTCGGAGAGAGGCCCTCGTCCACCTTCAGGGCTTTCAGGGCCGCGTAGAGGGGCTGGGCGATGGCCATGTAGAGGTTGAACTCCGGGTCATGGCTGTAGCGGGCGCAGTCGATGCCGTAGTGCTCCCAGACGTGGTACTTGAACTGGGCGATGTAGTCCGGGTCCGGGTTGCTCACATCCACCAGAAGCACCTCGTGTTCCCGCTCCCCGAAGGTGCGCTTGCCGTAGAGGAGGGCCACCCGATAGCTCTCCTCCACCTTCTGCAGGGCCTCCCGGATGTGGGGCGCCACGTTGTCGAAGACGCCGTGGAGGCTGCTGTAGTGGATGGTGAGCTGGTTCTCCGGGCTGTTGAGCCGCTCCATGAGCATGCTGTCCCAGCCGAACATGGGGCCAACCAGCATGGTGCGCTTCACGCCGATGTTGTAGGTGTTGGACTGGAGCAGCCCTTCCAGCATCGCGCCGATGCCGCCGATCTTGGCGCCTGCCTCGTGGGAGGCGTGGATGACCAGGGGGATGGGTGCGGAGGCGTCTTTCATGGAAGGATTTCCTCCTGTTTTGAGCGTTTGGACGGGTTGGGTGGGTTGGTGTTGTCAGGCTGGATCGGGCTTGGATCGGGCGTGACGACGGCTTGCAAAATCCGTTCGCCTTCCAGTAAGCCATGCCCCATAAATAGTATCACAAGTTTGATATAACTGTGAACGTGTCGGGGCCTCGGGCACAGAGT
>WGCB01000712.1 GCA_015494005.1 Caldilineaceae bacterium | reverse complement strand
GCTCCTGCAGCCCAGCCAGGAGGCCGTGGATCTCCTGGAGATCGCTCTGGAGGTCCCGGGTGACGATCCGGGCGATCTGCTCCAGGTCGGCGTGGGAGCGGGCCAGGCGCACGGTCTGTCGGGCCAGCTCCGCGGCCCGCTCCGCGCTCTCGGCCTGCAGCCGGGCCCGCTCGATGACCATCGCGGCCTGGTTGGCCAAGGCCATCAACAGGTCCAGATCGTCCTCGGTGAAATCCGGGTTCTCGGCTCGGTTCGCCGCGGCGAGACAGCCCAGCACTTTGTCGCCGAAGCGAATGGGGGCCACCGCAGCCGCACCGCCGCCGGTGTGCTGTTGCCGCAGCTGGGCCACCTCCTCGCCCTCCCGAGGGTCCGGCGCGCCCTTGGGCGAGAGGGCCGGCTGCCCCGTGCGGATCACCCATCCGGTCACCCCTTGCCAGAGGGCTTCCGCGGCCAAGGGATGCTCGACCTCCGCGGTGGGGTGGCGGCTGTCCTGGACCACCTTCAACTGGTCCTCCCGATCTCCCTGGCGGACGACCACCAGGACCCGATCCGCGTCCAGGGCCTGGGCCGCGCTGTCCGCCAGGGAGCGCAGGACGTCGGACAGGCGGTTGGCCCCGATCAGGGACTGGCTGGCCCGGTAGAGGGCCTCCGTCCGGACCAGGGAGCGCTGGGCCTGCTGGTAGAGCTCCCGGTAGCGTTTCTCCGATTCCCGGAGCGCATTGCGGGTCTCCACCAGTGCGGTGATGTCCTCGAAGGTGGTGATGACCTGGTACGGACTGTCCTCCCCGGCCCGGAACTGGGGGACGGAGGTCACGTTGAGCCAGCGGAAGAGGACATCGTGCCGCTTCATCCCGAGGATGACCTGGCGCACAGGTTTGCCGGTTCGCAGCGCCCGGGCGAAGGGGTACTCCTCCACCGGGCAGGGAGAGCCGTCCGGGTAGACCAGGACAGGGTGATCGGCCGGCGGGGGATCGCGCAGGAGATCGTCCAGGGACATGCCCGTGATCCGGGCCGCGGCCGAGTTGGCGGAGAGGATGCGGCCGGTGGCGTCCTGGTAGGTCACGCCTTGGACCATGGTCTCGAAGAGGATGCGGTACTGCTCCTCGGAGCGGGCCAGGGCATCCTCGGCCTCCAGCCGCTCGAGCAGATTCCCCACCAGGGAGGCGTAGATGGACAGCAGCTCCTGCTGCACCGGATCCATGGGCGCGCCGGTGATGGCCGCATCGTTGGAAAAAAGGCCGATAAGCCGCTTCGAGGAGTAGATGGGGGTGTGCACGATCCAGCCTTTGCCGATGGGCATCGGCCGCTGACCGTCCCACTCCATGTGGAGATCCTGGCGCTCCAGCCAGTGGGGCGCGTCCCCCGGGACGTCCTGGGAGAGCCAGGCCGCGATGTCGGAGGGGATGGGCTGACGGAACGTGCGCTCGTCCGTGGTTTCGCCCTGCAGACTGGTCCCGAAGGAGCCCTGCAGCTCCCCGTCCTGGGCCAGGAAGAGGCTGCACCGCTCCACCCCTAGCCTTTCCCGGGCCAGCTCCACCACGCGCCGGTGGAAATCCGGGCCGTAGGGCAGGGACACCAGCTCGTCCACAGCCTGGAGGATGCCCCGGAGCCCCTGGAGCATCCGCTCCTGCTGCCTCTCCAGCTCCTTCCGCTCATGGATGTCTCGCACCAGGATGAGCACTTTATCCGGCCCGGAGGGGACGATCCGAGCCTCGTAGAAGCGGAGAGGGCCGTCGGGGTAGGGTATGGGAACGGCGTATTCCATCCGCTGCAACTGCCCTGTGCGCAGGGCGGTTTCCATGGCTGCCAGAGCTCTCTCGGCCACATCCTCGGGCAGGACCTGGGAGAGCCGCTTGCCCAGAAACTGGTCCGGGGGCACCAGCAGACTCTCTGGGGTGGGGGTTTCGTGGTCCACGAAGATCCCCTCCCGGCTGACGGTGAAGAGGAGATCGGGGATGGCCTTCACCATGGCCCGGTTGCGGGCCTCGCTGCGGCGCAGGGCCTCCTGGGTGGCTTCCTGCTTCTCCAGGAGACGCTGAAGTTCGGCGTTGGTCCGCTCCAGGGCCCGCACCTGATCCGCCAGGTCCTGGGCCAGCTGATCCCGGTCCTGGCGCAGGCGCGCCGTGGATCGGCTGCGTTCGGTCACATCCCGGATGGAGACCAGGCGCAACTGGGGGTTGGGGGAAGGGATGAGGAGCAGGGTCCACTCGGTGATCCGCTCCTGGCCGTCGTGGTCGGTGAGACGACGCTCCACGGCCCGGCCGGGCACCAACTCCTGGGGCAGGGGGTGGCCCTCCAGCGCCTTCAGCCCGGGGCCGAAACCGCGGACGCAGGCCTGGTTCACCCAGCGAACCCGGCCGTCGCCATCGGCCACGATGAGGGGAAAGTCGATGACGTCCAGGAGGGCGGTGAGGATGGGAAAACTGACCGGGGCGGTCAGATCCGGCAGGGTGGGCACGGGCTGTCTCTTATACACATCTGACGC
>WGCB01000711.1 GCA_015494005.1 Caldilineaceae bacterium | reverse complement strand
TGTCTGTTGTTCATACTGCCAACTTATGCCACATCTCGGCTTTTTTGAAAAGTGCTACAGAACAAATGTTTAATGTGACATTGTCAAATTACTCATGACTCATCACTCACTTCCCAGGTGACTTCCGTGTTTGAACTCGTCTTCCTCGGCACGTCCGCATCCGCCCCCTCCGCCCACCGGGGGCTCTCCTCGGCCATGGTCCTCTGCGGGGAGCACCGCTTCATGATCGACTGCGGCGAGGGCACCCAGCGTCAGGTCCTGCGCAGCGGCCTGGGCTTCCGCCGCCTGGACAAGATCCTCCTCACCCACGGCCACCTGGACCACATCCTGGGCCTGGGCGGGCTGGCCAGCACCCTGGGCCGCTGGGAAGCCCTGGACGAGCTGAACATCTACGGCGGGGAGACCACCCTGAAGCGGGTGCACCTGCTCATGGAAGTGGTCTTCGGCCCGGGCAACGTGGAGCGCTCCGGCGTGCACCTGCACCTGCTGGAGCCGGGCCCCTTCTTCCAGGGCAAACAGTTCACCGTCACCGTCTTCCCGGTGATCCACCGGGGCGGAGACTGCTTCGGATTCACCTTCCAGGAGAACACCCGCCGCCCCTTCCTGCCCGAGAAGGCCGAGGCCCTGGGCATCCCGCCGGGGCCCCTGCGCCGGGAGCTGGTGGAAGGCCACCCCGTGACCTTGCCCGACGGCCGGGTGATCCAGCCGGACGACGTGCTGGGGGAGCCGGTTCCTGGGGCCAAGCTCTGCTTCGTGGGGGACGTGGCGCGAACCGGCCCCCTCCACCAGGTCGTGGAAGGGGCCGATCTGCTGGCCATCGAGGCCACCTATCTGGAGCCAGACAAGGATCTGGCCAAAAAGTTCGGGCACATCACCGCGGCCGCGGCCGCCCGGCTGGCCCGGAACGCCGGGGTCAAGCAGCTGGTGCTCCACCACATCAGCCGCCGCTACCGGGTGCACGAGATCCTGGCCGAGGCCCAGCCCATCTTCCCCCAGACCATCGTGGCCAACGACCTGGACCTCTTCCGGGTGCGCAAGGGGAAACCCGTGGAGCTGGCCAAGCGCCGGGCCTGAGCCGGCCTGTTCGCCGCGACCCGCCTTCGGCTATCCCCGCAGCTTGCCGCCTGTCTCCCGCTCCACCGTCTTGATGATGCGCCGGCGCAGGCGGGTCACCTCCTTCTCGCTCAGGCTGTGATCCACCGCCTGGTAGGTCACCCGGAAGGCCAGGGATTTCTGCCCCGCTGGGATGGGGTCCCCCCGGTAGATGTCGAAGAGCTCCACGTCCACCAGCAGATCCCCGCCGGCCCGGCGGATGGCATCCACCACCTTGCGCACGGTCACCTCCTCCGCCACCACGAAGGCCAGGTCCTCGATGACCGGCGGGTAGACGCTGATGGGGGGCATGGTCTCCAGCTGCCAGGCCGGGCGCACCAGAGGCATCAGGCGCAGCTCCGCCAGGCAGACCCGCCCCTCGGGCAGGTTCCAGGCCGCCCGCACCCGGGGATGCAGCTCCCCCATGAGCCCCAGGCTCTGCTCCTGGACGAAGACCTCCGCGCAACGAGGGCCGAAGGTGCCGGTGTCGGGCCGGGCCTCGAAGGCCACCTCGTCCTCCTTGAAGCCCAGCCGCTCCAGCAAAGTCTCCACCACCCCTTTCAGGTCGAAGAAGTCGAACTCCTCCTGCCCCGCCGGATCCGGGTGGATGTTGGTCTCCCGCCGGGGGCCGGTGAGGAGCAGGCCCACCCGCCGCTCCTCGTAGGGGCGCACGCCGTCGCCCAGCTCCGGCAGGTAGACCCGGCCCAGCTCGAAGGCGGCCAGCCGCTCGGTGAAGCGCCGGTTGTAGGCCAGGTTCTCCAGGGCGCTCACCAGCATGGACCGGCGCAGGACCCGCCGCTCCGGGGTGAGGGGATTGGCCAGGGCGATGTAGGGCACGCCCGCCTCCTGGGAGGAGGGGCCGCCTGGATGCAACCGGTCGTGGTTCTCTGGCGTGGTCAGGCTGTAGTTGATGGTCTCCTGCAGGCCGCAGGCCACCAGGATGTCCCGGATGCGCTCCTCCGCCTCCAGGACCGGATTGCGGCGCTGGGGCGGCAGCACGTCGTTCATCAGGGTGGTCCCCACCCGCTCGTAGCCCACCATGCGGGCCACCTCCTCGGTCAGGTCCGCGGGGACGTGGACGTCCAGCCGGTGCCAGGGGACCCAGCACTCCAGGACCGGCTCGCCGTCGGCCACGTGCAGGCCGAAGACCGCCTCCTTGGGGGCGTCCTCGGGCAGGCCGGGCCGCTCCTCAGCGCGGAAGTCCAGCTTCTCCAGCACGTTGGCGATGCGGAGCAGGGGCAGCTCCATGCCCAGCTGCCGCTGCACCTCGCTCTCCGTGGTGAAGACCTGGACCTCCGGCTGGGGCACGGGGTAGGCGTCCACCAGGCCGGGGACGATGCGGCCCCCCGCGTGCTGGCGCATGAGCTCGCTGGCCCGGCGGGCTGCGATGGGGTTCAACGTGGCCGGCACGCCCCGGGTGAAGCGGTGGCTGGCCTCGCTGTGGAGCTTCAGCTTCTGGGCCGTGCGCCGGTTGTTGATGCCGTGGAAGGTGGCCGACTCCAGCAGGATGTTCCGGGTGCCCTCGTGGACCTCCGTCTCCGCCCCGCCCATGACCCCGGCGATGGCGATGGGCCCCGCGGTGTCGGCGATGAGGAGCATGGACTCGTCCAGCTCCCGCTCCACGCCGTCCAGGGTGGTGATCTTCTCCCCGGGCCGGGCGGTGCGCACGATGATGGTGGGCTTCTCCGCGCCGCTACGCCAGGCCCGCTCCAGGAGCAGGTCGTAGTCGAAGGCGTGGAGGGGCTGGCCCAGCTCCAGCATGGTGTAGTTGGTGATGTCCACGATGTTGTTGATGGGACGCATGCCGGCCTTGATCAGCCGCTCCTGCATCCAGCGGGGAGAGGAGCCCACGGTCACGTCCCGGATCACCGCGCCCACGTAGCGGTAGCAGAGCTCCGGCGCTTCGATCTCCACGGCCACGTACTCCTCCGCCTGGTCCTCCCCCTCGGGCTGCCACCGGTCCGGGGGCAGATGCAGGGGGGCATCGGTCAGGGCCGCCACCTCCCGGGCCACGCCGGCCATGCTCAGGCAGCGGGCCATGTCCGGGGTCAGTTCCAGCTCCAGGACCTCGTCCCCCAGGTAGTCCCGCAGGGGCATGCCCACCGGCGCGTCCTCGGGCAGGACGAGGATGCCCTCGTGCTCCTCGCTCAGGCCCAGCTCCCGCTCGGAGCAGACCATCCCCGCGGAGCGCACACCCCGGATCTTGGAAGGCTTCAGCTTTTTCTTGGGCCGGGGCTGCTGGTCGCTGTAGGCGTCGATGAGGACCGCGCCGGCCCGGGCAAAGGCCACCTTGAGCACGGGCAGTTGGGCCTGGTCTTTGTACTGGAAGAGGTTGGGCGCGCCGGTGACCACCGTCTCCGGGGCCTCGCCGCCGTAGTCCACGTCCACCAGGACCAGGCGATCCGCGTTGGGGTGGGGTCGCACGGCCAGGATCTGGCCCACCCGGATCTTGTCCGGGTCCCACCAGTCCCCCACCCGCTGGATGCTGGCCACCTCCAGCCCGGCCAGGGTGATGCGCTCGGCCAGCTCCTCGGTGGTGAGGGTGATATCGACGTACTCTTTCA
>WGCB01000710.1 GCA_015494005.1 Caldilineaceae bacterium | reverse complement strand
GAGATGGCCCGTGCGGCCCAGGCCACACTGCACCTCGTCGAAGATGAGCAGGGCGTCGTGCTCGTCGGCCAGCTGCCGCAGCCCTTGGAGGAACTCGGGCGTGGCCGGGTGGATGCCTCCCTCCCCCTGGATCGGCTCCACGATGATGGCGCAGACCTGGTCGTCCATCTGGGCCTGGGCGCTGGCCAGGTCGTTGAACTCCGCGAAGCGCACGCCGGGCATGAGGGGCCGGAAGGGTTCCTGGTACTTGGGCCGGGGGGTGGCGGCCAGGCTGCCGAAGAGCCGTCCGTGGAAGGCGCCGCTGAAGGCCAGGATCTCAACTTTATCCTCGTGCCCTTGCGCCCGAGCATAACGGCGGGCGAACTTGAACGCCCCCTCGTTGGCGTCCGCGCCGGTGAGGCTGAAGTGGACCTTGTCCGCGAAGCTGGTCTCGCACAGGAGCTTGGCCAGCCGGGCGTGGGGCTCGGTGTGGTAGAGGTTGCTCACGTGTAGGACGCCGCTCTGGAGGATCTGGGCCACGGCCTGGTTGATGCCTGGGTCGTTGTAACCCAGGGCGTTCACCGCGATGCCGGCCACGCAGTCCAGGTAGGCCTTTCCCTCCGTGTCGTAGAGGGTGCAGCCTTCCCCCCGCTCCAGCACGAAGGGCGGCCGGGTGTAGACGCCGAGGACGTATTCCTGTTCTAGGTCGATAATTTCCTGGGTGTTCATGGAGAATTCCTTTTGCTGGCTGTGAAGGTTCTGGTCCTGGAAATGGATGGAATGCGGGGTAAGGGCGAAAAATTTTTCGCCCTTACGGATCATCCGATTTTTCACCCCTACGCCACGCCGATGATGCTGGTGCCGCTGCCTTCCTGGACGCCGGCCAGGTTGGTGATGACGCTCTGGAGCACGCCCCGGCGCACGGCCTCCACGGCGCTGCGCACTTTGGGCACCATGCCCCCGGTGATGATCCCCTCGCTGATCCACTCCTCGGCCTGGTTGGCGGTGATGGCCCGCACCACCCGGCCCGCCACCAGGACTCCCGGCACGTTGCTGACGAAGACGAGCTGCAGGGCCTTCAGGTGGGCGGCGATGGCCGCGGCCATGTGGTCCGCGTTCACGTTGTAGCTCTGGGCGTCGAAGGCGCCGAAGCTCACCGGGCTGATCACCGGGACGATGTCCGCGTCCAGCAGGGCATGGATGAGCCGGGGATCCACGTCCTGGATGTCGCCCACCCGGCCCAGGTCGCCCAAAGGATGCCAGAGCTTCTCCACGTAGACGGTGGCGTTGTCCACGCCGCTGAAACCGGCCGCAGGGATCTCCTGGTCCACCAGGGCCCGGACGATGCGCTTGTTGATCAGCCCGCTCAGGACCATCTCCACCAGGTCCATGCTGGCCTCATCCGTGATCCGCAGCCCCTCCAGGAAGCGGGGGGTGAGCCCCAGGCGTTCCTGCAGCTCGGCGATGGCCTTGCCGCCCCCGTGGACGATGATGGGGTGCTTGCCCTCCTCCTGCAGGCGGCGCACGGCCTGGGCCAGGCCGTAGAGAAAGTCGGGATCGTCCAGCTCGTTGCCCCCCACCTTCAACACCACGGTATAGCGGGGCTCTTCCTGGTTCACCTGATCTGCCTGGTCCGCCGGGCCGCTTGTCTGCTGAGGGCGCTCTTGGCTGTTCGTTTCCTGGTTCATGGTTCCCTGTTCGTTGATGCTCGAATCACACGGGTTTGGATCCCACTGGTTTGAATCCCACGGGTTTGAATCCCACTGGCCTGGACCATGCTGGGCCAGCCTTCCGCCAGACCATCACAGCAGGCCCAGGGTCTCGTCGATGCCCATAGCGATGTTGAAGTTCTGCACAGCCTGGCCGCTGGCCCCCTTGAGCAGGTTGTCGATGCTGGCGGTGACGATGAGCTCCCCGTTGTCCGGCTGGCTGGGATCCACCGGGGTGATGCCGATGGTGCACCGGTTGCTGTGGACCGTGTGGGCCAGGGTGGCGCACTCCCCCAGAGGCAGCAGGTGGATGAAGGGCTCGTCCCGGTAGCTCTCCTGGTAGAGCTGGTGGACGGCCTGGGGCGGGGTGCCCGGGGGCACGTCCACGACCATGGTGCTCAGGATGCCCCGGTTCACCGGCAGCAGGTGGGGCGAGAAGATGAAACGGCTGGTCGATGGCCCTGCCCCGTTCAGCACCTGCTCCATCTCGGCCACGTGACGGTGGCGATAACCTACGTTGTAGGGGGTCAGGTTCTCGTTGGCCTCCGCGAAGCTGGTGAGGAGCTTGGCCTTGCGCCCGGCCCCGGTGATGCCGCTCTTGGCGTCCACGATGACCCGCTTCCCCAGCCAGCCGGCCTTGGCCAGGGGATAGAGGCCCAGATTGACGCTGGTGGGGTAGCAGCCCGGGTTGGCGATGAGCGGCGCATCGCGGATGGCCTCCCGGTTCACCTCGCACAGGCCGTAGACCGCCTCCTCCAGCAGCTCCGTCGCGGTGTGGGGCTGGCCGTACCAGCGCTGGTAGACGGCCGGGTCCTTCAGGCGGAAGTCGGCGCTGAGATCGATGACCCGCACCCCCGCCTGGCGGAAGGCCCGCACCGGCTGGATGGAGGCGGCATGGGGCAGGCAGAGGAAGACCACGTCCACCTCGTCCGCCCGCTCCAGGGCCTGGGCCAGGGAGATGAGGGGGTAGGCCCAGCTCACCGGATGGATCTGGCTGTAGGCTTTCCCCGCGCTGCTCTCGCTGGTCAGCCAGGCCACGGTCAGCTGGGGGTGGCGGTGGATGAGGCGGATGAGCTCGTAGCCGGTGTAGCCGGTGGCGCCGGCGATGCCCACCCGGTAGATCTTGGTTGCACCCTGGTTTGTCTCCATGGTTTCGGTCGCTCCCTGCCTGTGATCTCTTTGCCTGTCCGCAACAGTCGCCTAGGCGGTGATGCCTCCGCTCGGCAACAAAAAAGCCCTCCGTCTGGAGAGCTTTGCCGCCTTCGTGATCCGTCGTCCATGCATGCCCAGGCCACGCGCAAAGGTCCAGACGTCTGTCTGGTCAGCTCCTACGGATGGGCCTGGCGGCGCGTGGATGGATCCGGTGCATCGTCATTGGTGGGATGTCTCTGCTGTCTCTGGGCCGGCTCCTGGGAGATCGGCCAAATGGACGAGATCGGTGCCAGTTTAGCACGCCTGGCCGGTGGTGTCAAAACGGATCCGGGAGCTGGGTGGGCCTGGGAAAACAGGGCGGTCCTGTGCACCGGGCTGTGGATACTGGCCTGTGTGCGCCTGAAGTACGACTTCGAGAACCGGCAGCTGGGCCACGACGCCAGGAAAGATCCGCGCCCCACCGGCGGGGTCTGCCGCACCTACCACGTGGTCCAGGCCGGTGAGGGGCTCTTTGCCATCGGCGCCCGCTACGGCGTCTCGCCCCAGGACATGCTGAACGCCAATCCCTGGGTGCGGAAGCAGCCCTGGATGTACGTCTACAAAGGGCAGAAGGTCTGCATCCCCTAGCGAACCGCTGGCGCCCAAAGCCCTGCCACGAAAAAAGCCGGGAAGATCGAGAGATCCTCCCGGCTTTTCGCTGGGCTGGTATGACCTGGCCGGATCACTCGGTGGGGGCGGCCCCGGGCAGGCTCTTGCAGAGCACGCTCCACTCCCCTCTCTGGCAGACCTCCCCCTTCTGGTTGAGCACCTCCATCTTGAAGAGCACCAGGCCGCCGCCCAGGCGCTTCATGGCTTTCTTGTCCTTCACCGTGGCCCGCAGGTGCACCGTGTCCCCGATGAAGACCGGCTTGCGGAACTGCCACTCCAGCCCCATGAACGCCTGGACCGTCTCTTCCATGAAGCCCATGCGCACGGCCAGGCCGCTGGCCACGCTCAGGACCAACAGGCCGTGGGCGATGCGCTGGCCGAACATCTGCTGCTTGCTGTACTCCTCGTCCGTGTGGATGCGGTTCCAGTCCCCGGAGAGGGCGGCGAAGTTGACGATGTCCGTCTCGGTGATGGTGCGCCCCACGCTCTCGGCCTGGTCGCCGATCTCGAACTCCTCGAAGTAGAGGCCAATGGGGGGAGTCAGCTTGCGGGTGGGTGGGTGGATTTCGGCCATGGG
>WGCB01000709.1 GCA_015494005.1 Caldilineaceae bacterium | reverse complement strand
CGGCCATGCGCTGCCGGTCCTGGATCTCGATGAGCACCTCGAAGGTGGGCGGCGCCTTGCGCTCCAGCACTGTCTTCTGGGTGCCCCGGCGCCGGGCCTCCTCATCGGATAGGGTCACCGAGTCGATGCCACCCACCAGATCGCTCAGGGTGGGGTTCATCAGCAGGTTCTCCAGGGTGTTGCCGTGAGCCGTGCCGATGAGCTGCACACCCCGCTCTGCGATGGTGCGGGCGGCCACGGCCTCCAGCTCCCGGCCGATCTCGTCGATGACGATGGCCTCGGGCATGTGGTTCTCCACTGCCTCGATCATCACCTCGTGCTGGAGCTCCGGCGTGGTCACCTGCATGCGCCGGGCCCGACCGATGGCCGGGTGGGGGATGTCCCCGTCGCCGGCGATCTCGTTGCTGGTGTCCACGATGACCACCCGCTTGCGCTCACCCAGCACCCGGGCCGCTTCCCGGAGCAGGGTGGTCTTGCCCACGCCCGGCCGCCCCAGGAGCAGGATGCTCTTGCCGCTCATCACGATGTCCTCGATGATGTCGATGACGCCGTAGACGGCCCGGCCCACCCGGCAGGTGAGGCCGATGACATCGCCCTTGCGGTTGCGGATGGCAGAGATGCGGTGCAGGGTGCGCTCGATGCCGGCCCGGTTGTCCGCGCCGAAGGCGCCGATCTTCTCGATCACGAAGCGCAGGTCCTCGTGGGTGGTCTCCTGATCGCTCAGGTAGGTCTCCCCCTCCACAAAACGGGCCTCGGGCCGCCGGCCCAGGTCCATGACGATCTCGATCAGCTCCGAGGCGCGGTTGCTCCGGTGCAGGGCTTCCCGCACCCGTTCCGGCAGCACGTCCAGCAGCAGGTCCAGATCATCGGTGATCTTGAGTGTCATGTCGTGGGTAGAGGCCGAGTCGGTCGGCATGTGTTGTGTCAAATTGGAATTGGAAAGTGTTGTTCGAGTATCTGTCATGCTTTCGATTGTTGGCTATTGGTTTTTTACAACCCGTCTTGCAATCTGTTGGAATACGTTCAAATGTTCTATCTTCAAGACGATTGAACCAGGTGAATAGTTCCGTGTCTGTGAGGTTCCATCCGCTGGGCCGCCTCGAGCCCGGGCCTGCCTCCTGGATCAGCCAGCCATGGGGTCTCCCAGGCGTTTCCGGGCGAGCTTGGTGGTGGCCTTGGGCACGGCCAGGGAGGAAGGCACCGCGTCCCGCACCGCCTCCAGGGCAGAGAGCCGCTTGCCTGCCTGCTCCCGCACCGGCTGGAGGATGTGCTTGACCATCTTCACCCGGTCCGTCACCGGCGCGAAGCCCTGCTGGCTCAGGAGGGAGGCCAGGCCGCCCTGGTACTCCCGCACGGAAGTGTAGAGGTGCCGGTGCCTGGCCTGCTGGGCGAAGAGGGCCAGCCCGTGGGCCAGGAGCTGCCGGGCCACCTCCGGTTCGGGCTGCAGGGTGTCCGCCCACAGACGCAGCCAGGAGCCCCGCCGGGCCTGGATCAGCTGGACGCACCCCCGGATCTCCCCCTCTTCCTCCAGGACGAAGCCCTGGAGCTGCCCTGGGAAGGGCCAAGCCAGGATGGGGGGCGGGACCTTTTGCTGGCTTCCGTTCTGTTCCGCGCCCATCCCTTCCGCCTGCTGCACCGGGGGTGGGGTCAGCCGGGCGTAGAGCCGCCTCAGCTGCCACTCGTCCTCCGGCTGCTGAGGTCGGATCCCCGGCGGGGACGGCTGGACCTGGGGAGCGACCCCCAGACGCCAGATGGTCTCCCGGGCATAGGGCGAGAAGCCAGCCTGGCGGAAAGTGTCGATGAGCAGGGGCTGATCCAGCGGATCGCTGTAGAGACGAAGGATCCGGTGGGTCACCAGCTCTTGGGAGGCGTGGACCAGGAGTTTGCGCCAGATGGCCGGATGGCCATGAGGGGAGTCCAGGGAAGGGGCCAGGCGGATCACATCGGCTTCTGGGCGGCCGGGGCGCTGCAGGATCTGGGCGAATCCTGCCCGGGCCAGGCCATTGTCTGCTTGTTGCAACATGTAGGTGAAGCGACCGTTTCCGCCCCAGGGCAACGCGGATCCCAGGGCTGTCCGCACGACCGGATAAGGCTCCAACAGAGCCTGCTCCATATTCAGTTCCGTGGCGGTGCGCCGCAAGCGTTGGAGCAGCAGGGCATCGCCAACACGAAAGGGTTGAACGGGCAAACGATCCACTCCGTCGAACAGTTGCAACAGGTGAACAGCTGCAACAGGGCAGGAAGCCGAAGAAAGGGAAACCGTCCTGCTGCCTTGCCCGTATTGTACTTGAAAAGGCCTAGAGATGACAAGTGGCCAGGAGTCTCCCCGATCCCCAGACCAAGGCCGGGATCCTGGATGGGCTCTCCTGCGTCAGCCCGGCAGGTTGAAGGTCAGAGTGATTGTTGATAGAATGTCAGGGACGAGAGCAACCAAGGCTCGATAATGTCCTCGCAGTCATCTTTCTCCCGTTTCGGCCTGCTGGTTCACCATCGCCGTCTCCATCCCGACAGGAAAACGAGCTGAGACATGTTCAAAACAAAGACAACTCCCCCAATTCCCTGGTCCCTGCTCCTGGCCCTGTTGACCGTCCTGCTTGGCAGCGTAGTCTGGGCCCCACTCGCCCAAGCCCGGGACGTGGCCCAGGAGAAGTCCCTGGTCTGGGAACGTTTCGATGTGGACATCGTGGTCAACCCAGATGGCACCTTCGATGTGGCCGAGCACCAGCGCATCCGCTTCATCGACGGCACCTTCACCTTCGGCTACCGGGAGATCCCCAGACGCAACCTCAGCGCCATCGACAACTGGGCCATCACCGATGCCAGCGGCAACCGCTACCGGCTGGTCACCGGTGGCGACGAGCCCTACACCTTCACGGTGGACGAGACCAGCTACAACTACACCATCCGCTGGTATTTTCCCCCCACCGCGGACACCACCGAGACCTACACCCTGAGCTACACGGTCCACGGCGGCCTGCGCTACTACGATGAAGGGGACCAGCTCTGGTGGAAGGCCATCTACGGGGACCGCAGCTTCCCGGTGCTGGAAGGGCAGGTGCGGGTGAAGACCCCTGGACCCATCCAGGAGTGGGCCGCCTACATCAACGGTCGGGATGCTCGGGACTCGGCCACGGCCACCCTGGCCGAGGACGGCGCCACCATTTTCTTCGACCTGGACCGCCGGCTGAACCCCGGGGAGGAGTTCGAGGTCCGGGTCCAGTTTCCCCACGGCCTGGTGGCCGGGGAAGCCCAGCCCTGGCAGCAGGCCGCGGACGCCCAGGCGGCCCGCCTGGAGGAAGAGCAGCGCTTCCGGGAGACCTGGGGACCCATCGCCACCCTGGCCCTGGGCGGCCTGGGAGCTCTCCTCCTGCTGGGTGGGCCGGCCTTGCTCTACCTGCTCTGGTACCAGTTCGGCCGGGACAAGCCGGTGGAGAAGGTGGCCGACTACCTGCCCGAGCCTCCGGGCGACCTGCCCCCAGGCCTGGCTGGCGTCCTCCTGGACGAGCGGGTGGACATGCGGGACATCCTGGCCACCATCGTGGACCTGGCCCGGCGGGGCGTCATCAGCATCACCGAGGTGAAGAAGGGCAAGCTCCTCACCTCCACCGATTTCATCTACCGGCGGGAACGGGACGACGTGCCGCTGCGCCCCTACGAGCAGGAGCTCCTGAAGGCCATGTTCGG
>WGCB01000708.1 GCA_015494005.1 Caldilineaceae bacterium | reverse complement strand
GCTGGCTGGGGGCGCACCATCCGGCGGATGCGGAAGAAAAGGAAGACGGCGCCCGCCATCAGGGCCACGAAGGGGAGGACCCAGGCCAGCAGGTTGAAACCCTCCTTGGGCGGCTCGCCCAGCACCTGGGGCCCGTACTGCTCCACGAAGTAGGCCTTGATGGCCTCGCTGTCCTGGCCCTCCTCCAGCTTGATGCGGATCACGTCTCGCATCTGCTCGCAGGCCTTGAGCTCGCAGGCGTCCAGGCGCACACCGGAGCACAGGGGACACCAGAGCTGCCTGGCCACCTCGTTGACATCGTTGGATGTCACCGGGTTGGATGCCACCGAGCCAGGGGGCTGCTCCTGGGCCAGGCTCGGCTGGGCAGCCAGCACGCCCAGGACGAGCGCAGCCAGCAGCAGGGCCAGGCCGATGTGGCGGTGGATCCGGGCGGCTTTCTTGTGGCAAGATCTATTGAAATCGGGGCAGATAGGCATGATGGGTTTCAATGGGTGCTCCTGCTGGAAGGCGCTCCGCACGCCGGATCAGGCGGGATTTTCCCCCTGGCGGCGGCCAAGAATAAAGGCTGCACCCTTCAGGGTACAGCGTAATTTTGACTGCAATGTTATTCGCATTACAATTAGCAGCAGGTTCAAGCTTGCTGTCAGCTGGCGTGAACCGCTGTTCACACCTCGCTTTTCTGAAGCAGACGCTCCAGCCGATAGATGTTGACGGGCGTCCTGCGGCCCTTGACCACCCGCTGACCCAAGGGGGTCATCTCCACCAGATCCGGGGGCAATAGACGATAGGTGCTTTCGCTGATGACAACGGTATTCGCCTCGGCCTCTTCCTGCAATCGCTTCGCCAAGTTGACTGTATCACCGATGGCTGTGTAGTTCATCAGCTGCTGGGTGCCGATGTTCCCCACCACGGTTTCGCCCGTGTGGATGCCCACCCGGATGCTCAAGGACGGGCTGTGGTGCTGGTTCAGCTGACGGACCTTGTCCCGGATGGCCAGGCCGGTGCGCACCGCCCGCAGCGCGTGATCGTCCTGGGCGAAGGGCACGTTGAACAAGGCCATGGCCCCGTCACCCACAAACTTGTCGATGATGCCGTTCTCTTCCAGGATGGCATCGGCCACCAGAGCCAGGTGTTGGTTCAGGATGTGCAGCGTGGCGTCCGGCTCTAGCTGATGTGCCATGGATGTGAAATCGCAAAAATCCATGAAAAGGACCGTTGTGATCTGACGTTCGCCACCTAAACTGGGAAGAGACGGGCTTGCCAGCAGCTGCTCCACCACCGGCTGGGCCATGTAGCGACTGAAGAGAGTTCGCAGCTTGTCGTGGGCGATCTGAAGCTCCCTCTGCAGGCTCACATTTTCCCGGCGGAGGCGGCTCTTCTCCAGGGCCTGTCGGATTCGGATCCGGATTTGCTTCAGTTTGAATGGCTTGTTCACGAAATCGTCGGCGCCCTTCAACATGGCCTGGATCACCAGATCCTCCGAGGAAAGAGCGCTGACCATGATCACGCCGGTCACCGTATCCGTCTTGCGAATCTCCTCCAGAACTGCGATGCCGTCCAGCTCCGGCATCACCACATCCAGGAGCACCAACGCCACCGGTTCCTCTTTCAGCCGTTCCAGCGCTTCCCGGCCATTGTTGGCCAACGAGATTGTATACCCATCCGCCTGCAGGATTTTCTTGAGAAGTTGCAGGGTGTCCGGTTCGTCGTCGACGAGCAGGATATGGGGGGTGGGGGATTCCAGAAAGTTGTCGGCCACGATGGATGGATGCGCTGCTGAATGGCAAACCGAAAAAGTACGTTGGGCGTTTTATCGTTTCGAACGAAACGTCTGCTGCCATCGATTATAGCATAGAGTCATTACGGTGCAGAAACTCAACCTGGGAAATTGCCGCACTCTCTTTTCCCGCCCCGGCCGCAATTTCATACTGCCCTTCCTCTTCCTGGCGCTCCTCTTTGTGACGCTGGGCCTCTACGCCTGGAGCGCATTCAACGCCGCCGCCCAGCAGAAAGCCGCTGACGAGATCCTGGACACCCGCCTTCGGCTGGCTCACGCCTCCCTGGACACCGAGCTGGAGCGCTTCCAGCGCCAGAGCGAGGAGGCCCAGGCCGCCCTGCGCACCGCCCTCGCGGATCGCCGGCGAGGGGGCCGGGTTCTTGACCCCTCCGCCCCCGCGGGCTTCCTGCCGGCCGTGGACACCCTCTTCCGAAAGACGCTCACCGACTTCACCGCCATCCGCACCATCCAGCTGGTGCTCCCCGGCGCGGACGCGGCGCGCCCCTTCGGCGTGGGTCCCTACACAGGCCAGGGGGAGCAGCAGGCATTGATTCGCCAGGCCATGGCCAGCCCTCGCCCGGACGGACCCTGGGCCATGGATCTCCTCTCCTGGCAGGGGGAGACCTGGTTGGTTCGAGCCTACGCCCTCTCCATTCCTCCGCCCCCATCGCCTTCTGAGGCGAGTGGGCAGACCCCCGGCGGCCCAGAGGGGCGATTGGCCATCCTGCTCTTCGCCACCTCCCTGGACGATCTGCTGGCGGAGATCGGCCAGCGCCACGGTGTCATCCTCGCCCTCTTGGATCCGGCCACGGGGCACCTCCTCAGCGGGAGCAGCGTGGCCGTGCAGCGGGTGGAGGGCCAGGACCAGCACGAGTGGCTAGACCAGCTCCTGGCCGGGGAGATCCGTGC
>WGCB01000707.1 GCA_015494005.1 Caldilineaceae bacterium | reverse complement strand
GGTGTAGACCGTCCCGTGACACTGGCCACAGTTCTCCGGCCCCGGATCCTGGATGGCCACCCGCTCTGGCTTCAGGCTGCCATCCTCCTGGAAGGCATCGGGGACCCACTGCCAGCCCTGGTCCGTGCGCTCCACCAGGCCGGTGCCCAGCAGGGTGGCCGTGTTGGCCCACTGGAAGCGCCCCGCCTGGAGCTCCTCCGTGCGGGCCTGGTTGTTGGGATCCGGCAGATGGCAGAGGAAGCAGTTCATCTCCTCCACGCCGGACGCGTTCCAGTCCCAGGGCTGGGGCTCGCCCGTCTCCGGATCCTGGCTGTGGGTGATCGGGTCCCCGGGCTCCACCACCACATCCGGCAGGGGTGTGCCGTCGGGCGCCACCATGGCCGGGCCGCCGCCCGGGTGGCGAGCGCCCAGGAGCATGAGCCAGTCCGGGGTGCCCAGGTCGAAGCGTTCATCGCCCTTGGGCGTGAGGTAGCGGTAGACGATGGGATCCCAGCCGCCGTAGAGGCCAGGACTCATCTCCCAGGCCCGTCCCCGGCCTACCTGCCCCGGCTCGGTGAACTGCTCCAGCCCCACGGTGGCGTGGAAGCTGTGGCTGGCGATGTACTCCGTATCGTGGCAGGAGCCGCAGGTGGCCATGGTGGACACCGGCTTCCCCGACACCAGGACATTCACCCCGTCCTCGTCCAGCAGGGGGAAGGTGGGGTGGATGGGCGAGGTCTGGGCCAGGACCACCCCGGCCCCCAGGATCCCGGCCAGCAGGAGCACCAGGACGGCCACGGTCCACGGACGTGCGTGCGGAAAAGCACGGGACAAGCGGGTCATTTGTTGCCTCCCATGCTGACTTCGTCGTCTGCGATGCCGAGCTGTTGTTTCCGTCCGCCGAAGAACATGGGATCACCCTGGTAGCCCAGGGCTTGCCAGTCCAGGCGGCCGATGCCTCCCTCCACGTGGCAGGCCTCGCACTGGAGGGAGTCGTCCTTGGGGGCCACCATGTGGGTGGTGGGCCAGTACATGGCCGTGGGGGCAAAACCGTACTCGCCGCTGTAGTCCAGGCCCACTAGCTCCGAGCCCAGGCGAGCCGCCTTGTCCCAGTCGAACTCGGTCCAGTAGCCGCCCTCGCCAAAGGTCTTGGGGTTGAGCAGGTACTTGTTGACCTTGTCGTAGATCTGGTCGGCCCGGTGCACCTTGAAGGGGAAGATCTTGGCCGATGGATCCTCGATGCTGCCGTTGGGCATGTTCAGCACCGTCTCCTTGTTGGGGTCGATCTTGTCCCCCAGGATGTAGCGATCGGCGGTTTCGTTGTACCAGGCGTAGGTGGGCACCACGTTCTTCTCGTAGACGAACTTGCCCTTGATCTTGAGGTACTCGTGGGGATTCTCCGGCAGATCCTGCCCGGCCTGGGACCAGTACCACTCGGTCTTGGTGGCCTCCTTGCGGGCGAACTCGGGAATGTGGCAGGTCTGGCAGGCCACCGCGTCCGTGTGGTCGTTGAGCCGGTCATCCTCGTGGGGCTTCTGGGAGTGGCAGTCCGTGCAGTAGATCTGGTTTTCCGCGTCCATGCTCACGGAGATGGAGCGGCCGGCGATCTGGTGGTGCTCCGTGCGGTGGCAGTCGATGCAGGTGAAGTCGTACTTGCCCATGTGGACGTCCAGCTCCTCGCTGGGATGGAGCAGGGAGTTGTCCAGGTCGCCGTGCTTCACCGCGTCGCCGCCCCCACCCCGGAAGTGACAACCACCGCAGTTCTCCCGGTTGGAGAGCCCCACGCTCTCGGCCACCGCCACCAGGTCCACGCTGTCCGCGGGGTAGCCGGCATTCTTCTTGATGTAGGCCCCGGAGTTGTCGTGGCAGACCAGGCAGTCCACGTTCTCCTCTGCGGAGAAGTCGAAGTTCTGGTCTTCCCAGCCGTAGCCGATGTGACAGGCGGTGCAGGGGGGCCAGTTGCCGGTGATGCCGATGCAGAAGTTGTTGAGTAGATGCTTCTTGCCCCCGTAGACGGGCTCATCCCGGCCGGGCAGCTCGTAGGGGCCGTTCTCCCAGGTCCAGTGGGCCGTCTGCATCACCTCGGCTGCGGCGTCCGGGTGGCACTCCAGGCAGGCCCGGGTCACGTCCTGTCCCGTCTCCAGAGGCTCGGTGAAGAGTCCGGTGTGGTCCGTGTGCTCTGGGTACTCGGGCATGTGCGCCCAGGGATCTTCCCTCTCGCCCCGGAGCCCAGGTACGAAGAACCAGATGGGCACCAGGATCACCAGCAGGGTGACGATGGCGCCAAGGATCCAGTAGCTCTTGAGTCGGTTCATAGGCCTATTGTCCAATCGAAACAGATGCAGCGGACGGATGACATCGACAAGACAGCAACGCTTTTCAGCAAAAGGGCACTCACCAGCCCTTCATTCCGAACGAGAGGCCGAGAGCAGGCCCGCCTGGTCGGACACGTGATCGTCCAGGACGGCACGCAGAATGTCCAAGGCCTGGATCACCCGTGAATCCTTGAGCAGATAACAGACTCGGCGGCCCTGGCGCTCAAAGGTCACCAGCCCGGTGGTGCGCAGGACCGCCAGATGGCGCGAGACAGTGGATTGAGGAAGCTGGAGCTCCTCAACCAGCTGGCTGACAGTGCGTGGGTTTTCGTCCAGGGCGTAAAGGATTGCGATTCGGGTGGGGTCGGAAATACCCGAACAGAGTTGGGCGTGTAGGCGGTCGATCTCGGAACGTGTGGGTGACACGATACCCTCAGGCGCTTTGCCAACCTTGTATCCGGATAAGCGGATACGTTACGTCTCCAATTGTCGCGCCGAAGCCATTAATGAGCAATTTCACAAATGGCCTAAACCCCGTTTTTTGGGGCTTTTTCCTAGGACAAATGCCCTGAAAAGAAGGGAAGAATGTCCCGACGGATCCGTAAGGCCCAGGCCCCGTCCCAGGGCAGTTTTTCTGTTATGTAGGTTCACCTACCAAACTTTGCTGGCGCCCGTGATAGAAAGGGGTGATTCCTATGGTTCCCCCCTACCGGCCACCTCGCCGGAACCAAGCCATCCTGTGCTGCACCTGTTCTCACACCCCAACCCCACGCAAGGAGAAGGAGGAACGCCTATGCAACGTGCACGCTTTGTCGGCTTTGCCATCCTGTTGACGTTCACACTGCTGCTGGCGGCCTGCGCC
>WGCB01000706.1 GCA_015494005.1 Caldilineaceae bacterium | reverse complement strand
GAGGCCCTGTTGGCCACCTTCACCGAGCCGCCCCAGGAGTTCCTGCCCGACCCGGCCCTGGCCCAGGTCTACGATCCCCTCTATCGGCGCTACCGGGAGTGGGCGGAGGTGGCGGTGGGGTGGACGAACGACAGGGACGGCGGATGCATGGGTGAGTCGGCAATTGAGCAAAAAAGATGAGCTGAGATTGGGGAGAGCGGAGATCGACCTTTGTGGCGATCCCCATCCGCTCGCATGACACCTGTGGCGCGGTTCGACCCACCGGACGTGTCACCAACTCCCAACTTCCAACTCCGCCTTTCACACCCTTCGCCTTTCACACCACAAGGAGTCTTTCCATGGTCGGAAAAGATCGACGCATGAGCCGCCTCTTCGTCGGAGAGCAGAAGCGCTGCCTCCTCTCCCCCCTGGACCACGGGGGCTGGCTGGGACCTGTGCGGGGCATCCACCGGCCCCGGGCCATCGTGCGGGAGGTCATCGCCGGTGGGGCCAACGCCCTGCTCATCTCTCCGGGCTTCTACAAAGTGACCGCGGCGGAGATCCCGCCCTCGGTGGGCATCGTCCTGCGCATCAGCCTGACCGCGGGCCTGAGCCCGGACGGCACCCAGGAGACGCCCATCGCCTCCCTGGAGACGGCCCTGCGCATGGACGCGGACGCGGTGGCGGTCTCTGTCTTCTTCGGCCGGGCCGGGGACGTGGAGATCTACCGCTGGCTGGCCCAGATCATCGACGCCGCGGCCAAGGTGGGCATGCCTGTGGTGGCGGAGATGATGCCCCCCTTCGACGAGCGGGCCTACCAGGCCACGGCCATCGCCCACGCAGCCCGCATCGGCATGGAGATGGGCGCAGACGTGATCAAGACCAACTACAGCGGGGATGTGGAGGAGTTTCGCCAGGAGGTGGTGGAAGCGGTCTCCGTGCCCATCATCGTGGCCGGGGGTCCTAGCAGCGGGGACGACCAGGCCACGGTCCAGATGGCCCGGGACGCGGTGAGCGCCGGCGCGGCGGGCGTGGCTATCGGCCGCCGAGTCTGGCAGTCCGAGGATCCCCGAGGGCTGACCGCCCGCCTCCGGGAGGCGCTGTTCGAGTGAAGCTTACGGTCCCAGCACTCCAGCGGGTGCAAGTAAGAGTTGTCAGAGATATGGCTATCAGAGCACGAAAGCTGGAGAGTTTCTCCCTGAGCACTGGAATTCCCTGACAACTTTTGCGTGCACCCCACTCCAGCCCACCACTTGCGCGGATCTGTCCGCCGGATCTACACTGTAGCCGACGGCTCATTCGGATTCACATCCCATGCACGGAGCGTTGACCATGAGCAAGCAGGCAGAGAAACCCGACACCCAGGAGCTGTTTCCCATCCCAGAGCACCTGAAGATCGTCACCGTGGCCGAGATGCAGCGGCTGGAGCGAGAGAGCGACGCCCAGGGCCACTCCTACGCGGCCATGATGGAGGAGGCCGGGGCCGCGGTGGCCGATGCCATCCAGGAGGAGATGCCGGCGCTCACCAAGGAGATGCCGGTGCTGGTCCTGGTGGGGCCGGGCAACAACGGCGGGGATGGCCTGGTCTGCGCCCGCCGCCTGCAGGAGGCCGGCTACGAGCCTCTGGTCTACCTCTGGAAGCGGGCCACGGACCCGGAGCACGACTACCAGGGCCACTTCAACCGGCTGGTGGAGCTGGGGGTGACCCACGCCCGGGCCGAGGAGGACGACAACCTGGCCCTGCTGGACGAGTGGCTGGCCGGGGCCGGCATCGTGGTGGACGCCTTCCTGGGCACCGGGGCTAACCGCCCCATCGAAGGGCTCCTGGCCCAGATCCTGGATCGCGTGGCCGAGGCCCAGAAGGCTCGCCGCCACGACCCGGAGGCGGAGGAGCTGTACGTGGTGGCGGTGGACTGCCCCAGCGGCCTGAACTGCGACACCGGCCAGGCGGATCCCCACACCCTCACAGCGGACATGACCGTTACCTTCGGCTATACGAAGCGAGGCCAGTTCATTTTCCCCGGCGCGGCCCTGGTGGGGGATCTCATCGTGGCCGACATCGGCATCGACCCGGCGCTGGCCCAGGACATCCGCACCTTCGCCCTGAAGCCGGAGTGGGTGGGGCTCCTCCTGCCCCCACGCCCGGTCTACAGCCACAAGGGCACCTTCGGCAAGGGCATGGCCGTGGTGGGCAGCATCAACTACCCTGGCGCGGCCCGGCTGAGCTGCACGGCCATGGGCCGGGTGGGCGCGGGGCTGGTCACCGGCGCGGTGCCCCATCCTGTCTGGGGCCCTGTGGCCACCGGCCTGACCGAGGCCACCTGGCTGCTCCTCTCCCACGAGCTGGGCGTGGTCCACGAGGACGCGGTGCCCCTGCTCCAGAAACACCTGGGCGGCTACGACGCGCTCCTGGTGGGCTGCGGCCTGACCCAGGAGGAGTCGGCCCAGGACTTCCTGCGCGCCCTCCTCAGCCAGGGGGAGGGGGCCAAACACTCGGTGCTGCCCTCCACCTTCCGCAGTGTGCTGG
>WGCB01000705.1 GCA_015494005.1 Caldilineaceae bacterium | reverse complement strand
GATCTCCCCGGTGCGGCTGTCCAGGACCACCGCGGCCGCATTGTCCACCCGGCGGTGGGGATCCACCTGGTCGTCGCAGGCTGTGGGCAGTTCACAGTTGAGCTGGGCCAGGCGATAGCGGACGATGCTTTCCGCCTCCTGCTGCAGGTCCAGGTCCAGGCTGGTGGTCACCCGCAGGCCGCCCTGGCGTAGGCGATCCACCCCCAGCTCCGCCAGCAGCTGGTCCTGGACGAACATGACGAAGTGGGGGGCCTGGATCTGAAAGAGGTTGGAGCGATAGCGCAGGGGCTCGGCCTGGATCTGGGCCGCTTCCTGCGGGGTGATGAAGCCGGCCTCCACCATGAGCCGAAGCACCACGCCCTGGCGGATCTTGGCCGCTTTCGGGTTCTCGAAGGGGTTGTAGCCGCTGGGGTACTGGACCAGGCCGGCCAGGAGGGCGCACTCGGCCCGGCTGAGCTGGGCGGCGGGCTTGGCGAAGAAGTTCTGGGCCGCGGCCTCCAGGCCGAAGGCGAAGTAGCCGTAGTAGGTCTGGTTCAGGTAGAGGCGCAGGAGCTCGTTCTTGGTGTAGCGGCGCTCCAGCTGGAAGGCCAGCCAGGCCTCCCGGATCTTGCGGCGCAGGCTGCGCTGGTAGCGCTCCTCTGGATCCAGGAGCAGGTTGCGGGCCAGCTGCTGGGTCAGGGTGCTGCCTCCGCTGACCACCTGGCCGCCGGCCCGGTAGTTCTGCCAGAGGGCCCGGGCGATGGCGATGGGGTCCACGCCGGGATGGAGGTAGAAGCGCTGGTCCTCGGTGGCCAGGGTGGCCTCCACGCAGGCATCGGGCACCCCAGTCAGGCCGTAGCGGCTGTTGGCCTGGGGATCCGGCGCCAGGTTCAGCTGCTTCCCCATGCTGGGATCCACCACCTCGTAGAGCAGGCGACCGTGTCGGTCCAGGATCTGGGTGGTGGGCCGGACCAGGCGCTCCTCCAGCTGGTCCACCGAGGGCAGGTCCGCGAGGAAAGCAGCGTGGAACCAGGCCCCGCCTGCGGTCAGCGCGAGCAGGCTCACGAGGACGATCCAGGTGATAGGTTTGCGGGCGATCCGGCCGGGTGATGGCCAGGGAGAGAGCGACATGGCGGTTCCGAAGTTACGCTGGCACGTGTTGGCGGTGCAGGCCAAACGGGGTGGCAGACGGCATCACGGAGACGTTTCCTGGGGAGCGATTGTTCCCCCTGGAGCTATTTTACTCTCAACGGCCTGACCCTGCCAGACCATCCCAGGACGGCTCCCAGACGCGAAAACGGCCCGCCATCTCTCGAGGAGGCTGGGCGGACCGTTCAAAGGTCGCGATATACGTCTCGTCTGTGTTTGACCCGGACAACCGTTACCAGGCGTTGCGTGTCGTCCACCAGGTAGACGATGCGATATTCCCCCACTCGCAAGGAATAGGCCTCCACCCCTCGCAATTTCTTGCTCCCCGGAGGCCGGGGCGAGGCCAACAGGCCATTGATGGCCTTGGCGATCCGTCCTTGAAGCCCCGTGGGCAGCCGCCGCAGCTCTTTCTCTGCCCGCCGGGTCAGCTCAAGCCGAAACATTCAGCTCGGCCTCGACCTCTTCCCAAGGGACCGTCTCCTCTTTTCCCTCCAGCAGGGCCAGTGTTGCCTCCAAGGCATCCACGCTGTCGGACAGAAGCTCCAGTTCCTCTGTGATGCGGTTCCATGCCTCGGGGTCCACCATCACGGCCACGGCCTTGCCATGCTGGGTCAGCACCACAGGGCCAGAAACCAACTTCTTCAGCACCTCTGTCTGCCGTAATCGCAGGGCCGAGATGGGGACAATTTCAGGAATGCGATCCATGGGTGTCTCCTTCGGGAAAGCCAAATTGGCCATAAATTAGCGAAATATCGTCATTTTACAGCCAATTGTAGCGGTGAAAGCCAGACTAGTCAAGGCCTAGAAAACGCAAAACGGCCCGCCGTCTCTCAAGGAAACCGTGCGGACCGTTCTCTGGGGAATTTCTCTCAGGTGACCCACCAGGGACTCGAACCCCGAACCCGCTGATTAAGAGTCAGCTGCTCTGCCAATTGAGCTAGTGGGCCTCTCCAACTGCTCCCCTAGGATACCACCAAGGGCGCTTTTCTGTCAAATTTGACGGCCGGATCCGGATCCTCGAAAGGCTTCCCATATCCCCTGTTCCCGGGTACAATGGAGGACAGATCCCAGACCCGCAGCTCCCCCGAAGCGGCGTCCCCGCCCATGTCGTTCACCGAAAGGAAAGCACCGTGACGTTCTCGCTCGACCAACAGCTGGACCGCTACGCCCGCCTGCTGATCCACACGGGCGTCAACCTGCAGCCAGGACAGTCCCTGCGCGTCCGGGGGGAGCTGGTCCACCGGGAGTTCATCCACCGCCTGGCCGCCCAGGCCTACGACGCCGGCGCCCGCTTCGTGGACGTGGAGTGGCAGGACCCAGTGCTGGCCAAGACCCGACTCCAGCACAGCCAGCCCGACTACCTCTCCTACGTGCCCGACTACCTGGAACCCTGGGCCAACGAGGTGGTGGAACAGGACTGGGCCGTGATCACCATCACCGGCTCCCAGTTCCCGGACATCTTCGACGACGTGGACCCCCAGCGCATGCGGG
>WGCB01000704.1 GCA_015494005.1 Caldilineaceae bacterium | reverse complement strand
GGAGCCCGGACGGCCCATCTGGGAGATCCAGGGGCTGCACGTGGAGGATCAGCGGGGACTGCCGGCCCTCCAGGGTGTGGACCTGACCGTGCGGGCCGGGGAGATCCTGGGGCTGGCCGGGGTGGCGGGCAACGGTCAGACCGAGCTGGCCGAAGCCCTGAGCGGCCTGCGTCCGCCGACGCGGGGACGCATCCGAGTGGACGGGCAGGACGTGACCCGGGCGGACCCGGTGCACATGACCCGGGCCGGTGTGGGCCGCATCCCCGAGGACCGGCTCAAGGGGGTGGTGGCCAACCTCTCCGTGGCCGAGAACATCGCCCTGGAGAGCCTGGACGAGTTCACCGACAGGCTGGGTCAGCTGGACCGGCCCAGGCTGGCCGCCTACGTGGCGGAGCTGATCCAGCGCTACCAGATCAAGGCCACGCCCCGCTCCCGGGCTGGGTCCCTCTCCGGCGGCAACATGCAGAAGCTGATCCTGGCCCGGGTCCTCTCCCGCAACCCCAAGGCCATCCTGGCGGCCCAGCCCACCCGGGGCCTGGACGTGGGGGCCATCCAGTACGTCCACGAGCAGCTCCTGGCCCAGCGGAAACGGGGCGCGGCCATCCTGCTCATCTCCGAGGACCTGGACGAGATCCTGGCCCTGGCGGACCGGGTGGCCGTCCTCTACGAGGGCCGCATCATGGGCCAGGTGCGGCCAGACGAAGCCGGACGAGACGAGATCGTCCACCGCATCGGCCTGATGATGGCTGGCACGCCGGAAACGGAAGCCCGGTCCCACACCTCCACGCCACAGGAGAAGCCCGACTATGCTGCGACTTGAACGCTGGGAGGCCCCGCCCTGGGTCAAGGTGCTCATCCCCCTGACCGCGGTGGCGGTGACCCTGATCCTGGTGGCCGGGTTGGTGCTCCTCTCCGGCGCCGGCCTGGCCGAGACCTACTACTTTTTCTTCCTGAAACCCCTCTCCTCCCGCACCAGCCTCATCGAGGTGCTGGTGAAGTCCACGCCGCTGCTCCTCACCGGGGCGGGGGTGGCCTTCGCCTTCTACGCCGGCTACTGGAACATCGGCGCGGAGGGGCAGCTCTACGCCGGTGCCGTGGCCGCCGCCTGGCTGGGCGTGGTCCTGAAGGGGCTGCCGGCGGTGGCGGTCATCCCGCTGATCCTGCTGGGAGCGGCCCTGGCTGGCGGGCTCTGGGCCCTGCCCCCGGCCTGGCTCAAGACTCGCCTGGGCGTGGACGAGGTGGTGACCACCCTGCTCCTGAACTCGGTGATGCTCTTCTTCGTCAGCGCCTTGCTCAACGGCCCCTGGCGGGATCCGGTGACCAGCTGGCCCCAGTCCCCCACCTTGCTGGAGACAGCCCAGTTTCCCCGCATCCTGGCCCGCTCCCGGCTGCATTTGGGCTTCCTGGTGGCCCTGGCGGCCCTGGTCTTCTTCTGGTGGATCACCGGGCGCAGCAGCTTCGGCCTGAAGATGCGGGCCGTGGGCCAGGGCAAGGAGGCGGCCCGATTCATGGGCGTCCACGTGGACGCGGTGGTCTTCAAGGTGGCCCTGATCAGCGGGGCCATCGCCGGGTTGGCCGGTGCGGGGGAGGTGTCAGGCATCCACTACCACCTGATCGAGGCCATCTCGCCGGGCTACGGCTACTCGGGCATCGTGGTGGCCACCCTGGGCAGCCTGCATCCCCTGGGCGTGGGCCTGGCCGGCGCCTTCCTCGGCCTCATCGCCACCGGCTCCCAGACGGCCAGCCGGGCGCTGAGCGTGCCCACCTATCTGGGCGATGTGATCCAGGCAGCCCTGCTCCTCACCACCCTGGCCATGCTCCTGCTGCGCCGCTACCGCATCCGCTGGGGAAGGATGGTTGAAACGCCATGAACCAGGCACTCATCGCCACCATCATCGTGCTCCTGGCGGCCACCCTGCGGGTCTCCACCCCCTTGCTCTTCGCCGCTCTGGGAGAAACCCTGTCCGAGCGGGCCGGGGTCCTGAATCTGGGCATCGAGGGGACCATGTTCCTGGGGGCCATGGCCGGGTTCGTGACCGCCTACTGGACCGGCTCCCTCTGGCTGGGGGTGGCCGGCGCGGTGCTGGCGGGGATCCTGGCGGGGCTGCTCATGGGGCTCCTGACCGTGATCCTGGGTGTGGACCAGCACGTCTCGGGCATCGGCGTCACCCTGCTCACCGGGGGGCTGGCCCTCTACCTCTTCCGCCTCCTCTTCGGGGAGCAGCGGGTGCCGCCCCAGATCGAGCCCTTCCCCCAGCTGAGCCTGGGAAACGCCCTGGGGCTCCTCACCCCCCTCTTCGAGCAGTATTCCCTGACCTACCTGGGGCTGCTGCTGGTGCCCCTGCTCTGGTGGCTGCTCAACCGGACCAACTTTGGCCTGAATGTGCGGGCGGTGGGGGAAAATCCCGAGGCCGCGGACGTGGCCGGGGTCAATGTCTTCCGCACCCGGCTCATAGCCCTGGCCCTGGGCGGAGGGCTCATGGCCCTGGGCGGGGCGTTCCTCTCCCTGGCCCAGCTGGGCGCCTTCACCTTCGGCATCATCGCCGGCCGGGGATGGGTGGCCATCGCCCTGGTCATCTTCGGGAACTGGTCGCCTTGGAAGGTGCTGGCAGGCGCGCTGCTCTTCGGCGGCTTCCAGGCCCTGCAGCTGCGCCTCCAGGCCGCCGGCTTCCAGCTCCCCTACCAGGCCCTCCTGGCCCTGCCCTACCTGGTGACCATCGCCGCCCTGGCCCTGGCCGGGCGCAACGCCAACTATCCGGCGGCCCTGCTGAAACCCTACCGGCGGGAGGCCTGATCCCCCCGCCCCGGCCCGGAAGACACCCAGAAACATCCAGAAAGACGAGGTGACCCGTGTACGATCTGCTCATCACCAACGCCCGGCTGCGGGACGGCCAGCTGGTGGACATCGGCATCCAGGGGGAGCGCATTGCGGCGGTGGCGCCGGGCCTCCTTGGGGAAGGGGCCCGCACCGTGGACGCCCGCGGGCTGCTGGTTTCGCCGCCCCTGATCGAGCCCCACTGTCACCTGGATGCGGTGCTGACCGAGGGGGACGCAGGCCACAACGAGTCCGGCACCCTGCTGGAGGGGATCCAGCGCTGGTCCGTGCGCAAGCAAAGCCTGACCCACGAGGACGTGAAGCGGCGCGCGGTGGAGGGGATCAAGTGGTACGCCTCCCAGGGAGCCCTCTACATCCGCTCCCACGTGGACGTCTGCGACCCCAGCTTCACCGCGCTGAAGGCCCTGCTGGAGGTCAAGGAGGAGTGCCGGGACCTGGTGGATCTGCAGCTGGTGGCCTTCCCCCAGGAGGGCATCCTCTCCTATCCCCAGGGCGAGGAGCTGATGGAGGAGGCCCTGCGCCTGGGCGTGGACGTGGTGGGGGCCATCCCCCACTACGAGATCACCCGGGAGATGGGGGTGGAGAGCATCCACATCGCCTTCCGCCTGGCGGAGAAGTACGACCGGCCCATCGACGCCCACTGCGACGAGACGGACGACGACCAGTCCCGCTTCGTGGAGGTGATGGCCGCGGAGACCCTGGCCCGGGGCATGCAGGGGCGGGTCACGGCCAGCCACACCACGGCCATGCACTCCTACAGCAACGCCTACGCCTTCAAACTCTTCGGCTGGCTCAAGCGGGCGGAGATGCACATCATCGCCAACCCGCCGGACAACATCATCCTGCAGGGGCGATTCGACAGCTATCCGAAACGGCGGGGCATGACTCGGGTGAAGGAGCTGCTGGAGTACGGGATCAACGTGGCGGTGGGCCACGATTCGGTGATGGACCCCTGGTATCCCCTGGGCACGGGGAACATGCTCCACGCCGCCTTCCTAGCCCTGCACATCGCCCAGATGAGCGGCTACGAGGAGGTGCCGCGGGTCTGGGATCTGGTCACGGAGAACGCGGCCCGGGTCATGGAAGTGACGGAGGACTACGGCATCCAGCCGGGGAAGCAGGCGGACCTGGTCCTCTTCGACGCCCCCACAGACCGGGATGCCCTGCGCACCCTGGCCACGCCGCTGGTCTGCGTAAAGCGGGGCCGGGTCATCAGCGAGACCACCGCGCCCAGGGTGCGGGTCTTCCGGGGCGGTCAAGCGGAGGAGATCCGCTACCAGCAGGAGCGGATCCGCGGGGAAAGTGGGTGATTTGAGCCGTTAAACTGCGGTCAATTTGAAAGCGGAAGTTTTCCTGGCTCTCGCCGGATGCACCATCCGGCGGGTCACGGACCCGCCTAGCGCCTCCAAAACTGGCGGTTCCAATTCGACTTGAGTTTAGGGAGCAATCTGCCGGTGAATGATCGGCAGCCAGAGATGGTGGTTCAGCACAGGCACCTCGGCTCGGAAGCTGGCCGTGCTCCCGGCCACGTTGGCCCAGAAGAGGACGCTCCCCACGCCGGACCACTGGGGCGCAAGCCAGG
>WGCB01000703.1 GCA_015494005.1 Caldilineaceae bacterium | reverse complement strand
GTGCAGCACCATGCCACCAGCAAGCTCCAGCGGGCCGAGGACCTGGACCGCATCGCCACCTTCGGCTTCCGGGGGGAGGCCCTCTACAGCATCACCGCGGTCAGCCACCTGACCCTGGCCACCCGCCACCGGAGCGAGGATTTCGGCACCCAGCTGCGGGTGGAGGGGGGCGAGCTGGTCTCCCAGAGCCGGGCGGGCCTGCCGGTGGGGACGGTGGTCACCGTGGAGCACCTCTTCTTCAACACCCCGGCCCGGCGCAAGTTCCTGCGCAAGTCGGCCACGGAGGCCGGCCACATCGCCGCCATCGTCCAACGCTACGCCCTGGCCCATCCGGAGCGCCGCTTCAGCTTCGTCAGCGAGGGGCGGCTCCTCTTCCAGTCCACGGGCAGCGGCCAGGTCTTCGACGTGCTGGTGAAGATCCACGGCCTGGAGAAAGCCCGGCAGATGGTGCCCCTGGTCCCGGAAGGCGGGGCCCAGGCCCCGGAGTCGGAGGTGGACTTCATGGGGCTGGACGAGTTCGGCGCTCTGGCCCAGCCCGGGCCAGGGACCGTCCCCGGCGGGGGGCGCTCCGGCGAGATCCGGGTCTCGGGCTACGTGAGCCTGCCCACCTGGACCCGGGCCAACCGCAGCCACATCGACCTTTTCGTGAACCGCCGCTACATCGAGGACCGCAGCCTGACCCATGCCGTGGTCCAGGCCTACCACACCCTGCTGCCCGTGGGCCGCTACCCGGTGGCCGTGATCTTCCTGGAGATGGACCCGGGCCTGGTGGACGTGAACGTCCATCCCCGCAAGACGGAGGTGCGCTTCCAGGACGCCCGGCGGGTCTTCTCCCGAGTGCAGAAGAGCGTGCGCCAGGTGGTGATCACCCACGCCGCCATCCCGGACCTGGAGCTGCCAGGGGGCGAGTCGACGGCCCGCCCCGAGGAGGGCCCAGGCGGATCCCAGGAGCGGCTGAGCAGCTGGGCCGCCCGGCGGGAGTCCATCCTCCAGGCCGGGCAGCATGAGCTGGACCTCTTCGTGCCCCCAGAGCCCCGGGAGATCCCAGAGGAGAGTCCCCTCGACGCCCTGGCAGCGGGGCCGGAGGAGGCGGCCATCCCGGTGTCTCCCCCGGCCCAGCCGGTGGGCGACACCGGCCCGACGCCCCGGAAACTGCCGCCCCTGCGGGTGGTGGGCCAAGTGGGGGCCATGTACATCGTGGCCGAGGGGCCGGAGGGACTCTACCTCATCGACCAGCACGCGGCCCACGAGCGCATCCTCTACGAGAAGTTCATGGCTCAGCGCTACGGCACGGCCCAGGGGACGCCCCCGCAGCAGGGTCTGCTGGAGCCCATCACCGTCCACGCGGGGAACCAGCGGGCCGGCCTCATCGCCCAGCACCTGGAGGCCCTGGCCAGTGTGGGCTTCCAGATCGAGCCCTTCGGCGGGGAGACCTTCCTGGTGCGGGCGGTGCCCAGCCTGCTGGCCAACCAGGATCCGGAGCGGGTCCTGGACGAGATCCTCCAGGGCTTGGCCCAGGAGCGCAACCTCGTCGGGGAGGAGCTGGAGGCTCGGCTGGTGAAGATGGTCTGCAAGCGGGCGGCCATCAAAGCGGGGCAGGTGCTGAGCGACATCGAGATGCGAGAGCTGGTGCGCCAGCTGGAGGCCTGCCAGTCCCCCCGGACCTGTCCCCACGGCCGGCCCACCATGATCCAGCTCAGCGCGGGGGAGCTGGAGAAGGCGTTCAAGCGGACGTGATGCCCGGGGAAGGCAACTTTTCTCGACGCGTGGATCACTCAAACAGGCAGGACACACCCGAACAAGGAGGGGAACCATGTTGCTGAAACAACGGATAGTGGATGCACTGAACAAGCAGGTGGAGGAAGAGTTCTTCGCGGCGGCCCAGTACCTGGCCTTCGCCCTCTACTACGACCGGGAGACCCTGCCCGAGCTGGCCAAGTACTTCTACGCCCAGTCCACGGAGGAGTATGGCCACGCCCTGAAGATCCTCCACTACCTGACCGACGCCGGCGCGGTGGCCCTGGTGCCGCCGGTGCGAGGGCCCAAGAACGAGTTCGAGAAGCCCATCGAATGCGTGGAGATGGCCCTGCAGCAGGAGCTCCATGTGACGGAGCTGATCAACAATCTGGTGGACCTGGCCATCGAGGAGAACGACCACCTGACCCGGGACTTCCTGCAGTGGTTCGTCACCGAGCAGCTGGAGGAGGTCTCCAGCATGTCGGATCTGCTCAATGTGATGAAGCATGCCGGGGACAACATCCTGCTGGTGGAGGACTACCTGGCCCGCAATCCTCGCCCCGATGCCGGCGGTCCTGGCGCTGGCGGGGAGGCCGGAGGAGCGGCCTGAGCCGAGGGTGAGGACCGCCCTCCCCACAGCAGGCAGGACCTCACAGCAGGCAGGACCTCACAGCAGGCAGGAAAGTGAGAGCCCCGTCTGGGATATCCCAGACGGGGCTCTCGCATTGGTTTCAATTTCAGGGATGCAATCCGGTTAGGAAACCTTGCCCTCGATGACCTTGTGACCGTTGGTCTTGATCTCGATCTTCTTGGGCTTGGCCTCCTCCGCCTTGGGCAGGACCAAGGTCAGGACACCGTTCTCATAGGTGGCCTCGATCTTGTCCGCGTCCACCGGCACCGGGAAGGTCAGGCTGCGCATGAAGCGACCAAAGCGGCGCTCCCGGATGTGATACTTCTCGCCTTCCTTCTCCTCCTCCATCTTGATCTCACCCTTGATGGTCAGGACATTGTCGGTCATGCTGATGTCCAGATCCTCAGGGTTGATGCCGGGCAGGGAGGCCTTGACGATGAAGCTATCGTCCGTCTCGCTCACGTCCACAGCCAGGCGCAGGAACTCCGAGGTCTCAGCTCGCCACAGCGGGCGCTCCACGTCCTCCATCAGGCGCTCCATGGTGTTGCGCAGGGCCATCATCTCCCGGAAGGGATCCCATCGAGTCAGCGTGCTCATACTGTCACCTCCTTGTGATCGTAACAAGCCTCAATCTGCTGCCGTTCGTCTCTCAGCCTCAGATTTCAACATTCGTGGATTCAACATTCTCCGTAGAGCCAAGAGTCGCAGAGAAGATGAATCCTATCCAACTCTCATTTTCCATTCTACGCCGGGTCTGTTTGAACAGCATCAGCGCAATGTTAGCGAAGGATAAGACGAATGTTTGTGGCCTGCTTATGTTGGAGACCCGCTACCCGGCCTGCTCCTGGTACGGGCCATGGAAGGTGGCGAACACCTTGGAGCCGTCCTTGCTGATCACCTCCAGGGACGTGGGATGGCCGTCCTCGTCCAGGGCCAGCCAGATCTCCACTGGATCGTACTGGGCGTGGCTGTTCAGGTCCGGCTCCGGCCCCCAGCTGATGAGCACCGCGTCGTCCCGGCCATCCTTCACGTCCACGTCCACGGCCAGCAGGGGCACATGCTCGGCGATGACGCCATAGCCCAGCTCCGGGTGAAAGGTCTCCAGGATCACGTCCCAGTCGTACTCCTCCTCGCTGAGCTTGGCCAGCTCCCGTTCCCACTCACTCCGGTCCAGCTTGCGATTCTTCATGGTCTCTCTCCTCCTCAAGGTTTGAACGTGGTCAGTTCAGGTATGCAGCGGGGACGATCCCAGGACCGCCCCCGCCGGTGTCTTCATTCCAGGGCCTAGGCCATCACAGGCTCCGGCTCCACCACGGTGAAGGTGAACTGTTCGTCCTGGTAGTCCACCAGCACATGGTCGCCGTCCCGCACCCGGCCTTCCAGGATCTCCAAGGCCAGCGGGTCGGCGATGCGCCGCTGGATCACCCGCTTCAGCGGCCGGGCGCCGAAGGCCGGATCGTAGCCTTCCTTCACCAGCTGCTCCTTGGCCGCGTCGGTCACGGTCAGGGTGATGTTGTGGTCGGCCAGGCGCTTGTTCAGGCCCTCCAGCTGCAGATCCACGATCTTCTTCAGGTGCTCCATGGTCAGGCTGTGGAAGATGACGATCTCGTCCACCCGGTTCAGGAACTCGGGCCGGAAGTGGGCGTGCAGGGCGTCCAGGACCCGCTGCTCCACCTTCTCATCCATGCCAGCCACCTCCAGGATGTACTGGCTGCCGATGTTGCTGGTCATGATGATGATGGTGTTGCGGAAGTCCACGGTCCGGCCCTGGCTGTCCGTCAGCCGACCATCGTCCAGCACCTGGAGCAGCACGTTGAAGACCTCGGGATGGGCCTTCTCGATCTCGTCCAGGAGCACCACCGAGTAGGGGCGTCGGCGCACGGCCTCGGTGAGCTGGCCGCCCTCCTCGTAGCCCACGTAGCCAGGAGGGGCGCCGATGAGCCGGGCCACGGTGTGCCGCTCCTGGTACTCGCTCATGTCGATGCGCACCATGTTGCGCTCGTCGTCGAAGAGGAACTCGGCCAGAGCCCGGGCCAGCTCCGTCTTGCCCACGCCCGTGGGCCCCAGGAAGATGAAGCTGCCGATGGGCCGGTTCGGGTCCGAGAGGCCGGCCCGGCTGCGGCGAATAGCCGCGGACACCACCTGGACCGCCTTCTCCTGGCCCACCACCCGCTTGTGCAGGTATTCCTCCATGCGGATAAGCTTCTCCCGCTCCCCTTCCAGCAGCTTGGCCACGGGGATGCCGGTCCACTCGCTGACGATCTCGGCGATCTCCTCCGCGTCCACTTCTTCCTTCAGGAGCGCGCCCTCGGCCTGGAGCTGGCGCAGCCGCTCCTCGGCCTGGGCCAGCTGCTCCTCCAGCTCCCGCAGGCGGCCGTAGCGGAGCTCCGCGGCCTTCTGGAGGTCGTACTCTCGCTCCGCCTGTTCGATCTCCAGGCGGACCTGCTCGATCTCCTCCTTCAGCTTCCGCACCTCCATGATGGCCTCTCGCTCGGCCTGCCAGCGGGCGGTCAGCTCCGCGCTCTTCTCCTTCAGCTCGGCCAGCTCCTGCTCCAGGGCCTTCAGCCGCTCCTGGCTGGCCGGGTCCTTCTCCTTCTTCAGAGCCTCCCGCTCGATCTCCAGCTGCATGATCTGCCGGTCGATCTCGTCCAGCTCCTTGGGCTTGCTGTCGATCTGCATGCGCAGACGGCTGGCCGCCTCGTCGATGAGGTCGATGGCCTTGTCCGGCAGGAAGCGGTCGGTGATGTAGCGATGGCTCAGGGTGGCAGCGGCGATGACCGCGCTGTCGGTGATGCGCACGCCGTGGTGGACCTCGTAGCGCTCCTTCAGCCCCCGCAGGATGCTGATGGTGTCCTCCACGCTGGGCTCGTTCACGAAGACGGGCTGGAAGCGCCGCTCCAGCGCCGCATCCTTCTCGATGTGCTTGCGGTACTCGTCCAGGGTGGTGGCGCCGATGGCATGGAGCTCACCCCGGGCCAGCATGGGCTTGAGCATGTTGCTGGCGTCCATGGCGCCCTCCGCGGCGCCGGCCCCCACCAGGGTGTGCATCTCGTCGATGAAGAGGATGATCTGGCCTTCCGCGGCCTTGATCTCGTTCAGGACCGCCTTCAGCCGCTCCTCGAACTCACCCCGGTACTTGGCCCCAGCCACCAGCGCGCCCAGGTCCAGGGCCACGATGCGCTTGTCCTTCAGGTTGGTGGGCACATCCCCGTTGACGATGCGCTGGGCCAGGCCCTCCACGATGGCCGTCTTGCCCACACCCGGCTCACCGATGAGCACCGGGTTGTTCTTGGTCCGCCGGCTCAGGATCTGGATCACCCGGCGGATCTCCTCGTCCCGGCCGATGACCGGGTCCAGCTTGCCCTTGCGGGCCTCCTCGGTCAGGTCCCGGCCGTACTTGCTCAGGGCCTCGTACTGGGCTTCCGGGTTCTGGCTGGTGACCCGCTGGCTGCCCCGGACGCTGGCCAGGGCCTGCATGATGGCGTTGTAGTCCACGCCATGCCGGGCCAGCAGCTCCCGGATCTTGCCGGCCTTGGGCGAGGCCATGGCCATGAGGATGTGCTCGGTGGACGTGTACTCGTCCTTCATGCTCTGGGCGATCTGCTCCGCCTCTTCCAGGATCTCCGCGGTCTCCCGGCTCATCCCCACCTGGACGGATGCGCCGGTGGCCCGGGGCTTCTGAGCCAGGGCCTGATCCAGGCTCTGCTCCAGCATGGCCAGGTCCGCGCCGATGCGGTTGATCACCGCGGGGACCACGCCCCCCTCCTGCTCCAGGAGCGCCTTCAGCAGGTGCTCCGGGTCGATGGTGGGGTGGTTGTATTCCTGGGCCAGGTTCTGGGCCTGGACCACCGCCTCCTGGGCCTTCTGGGTGAATTTGTCAAAACGCATGGGCTGTTCCCTCCTTATGATTCCGTTCGTTTTCGTGCAGCCATGCACACGATGATTCCTCTTTCTCCAGTGTAGCGGCTCTCCATTTGACAAACACAAGCGGAGTATTAGCGTAAAGTTAGAGCTGTCCTGAAGGCGCCACCCGCCCAACGCCCTGGGCGGAGTCAAAAAAGCCCGGCGAGGATCCCCCGCCGGGCTCAAGCTCTTCCGGGCCTCCTAGAAGCGCAGGTAAGCGCCGAAGTTGCCGTATTTCTCCAGGAGCTTCTGGTTCTCCTCGTCCCGGACCACCTCCACATGGCCGCCATGCTCCAGGGTCTGGGCGGCAGCCAGGGTGACGATGTCCGGCACGGTGACCAGCTCGCCACCGCAGTAGGGGCAGTGGCTGGGTGGCTCGTCCATGAGGTCGGCGATGAGGCCGCCGCAGTCCTGGCACTGCCAGCCCTTGTGCTCGAAGTAGGGCTGGGTGATCAGGGTGTCGATGCGCCCCTGCTGCAGGGCGAAGGTGGTGTCTGCCAGGCCGAAGACGGCCCGGTCCCCCCGGCGCTCCAGCTCGCCGATCCAGCGCTCCAGGAAGGCCCGCTCCTCCTGGACCTCCGCCTGGTGCACGATGGGGGCCACCTCGTCCCGCACCTGGTTGTAGTTGGCGTCCACGTCGATCTGGAAGGTGCCCAGGAGCTTCTGTTTCAGGTGCTTGGGCAGGCGATCCACGAAGTCCTCGGGCGTCTGATCCGTGCCCCCCACCGCCATCCACTTCCAGTCGGCCAGCTGGTTCAGCCGGTCCGCCACCAGGACGGCATGGCGCAGATGGGCCTTGTACTTTTCCTCCAGCCACTGCTCGTGGTTGTGGGCGCCGTAGCCCAGGGCCCGGGTCTTCTGAGGGGTGGGATCGAACTCCATGACCGAGTACTCCGCAGCCTCGCCCATGTAGTAGACGAAGTACCGGGCCCGCTGCCGGTCCACCAGGATCACGCCGGTGGGCTCGTTCTCGTCGATCTGCACCAGCAGCGGGGTCAGGACAGGCAGGACGCCCCACTGCAGGTCATCCTTGGGCGGCGCGGGCAGGTGATAGCGGACCATGGTCTCGTACTTCACCTCCCGGTGGCCCTTGGGCGAGTACTTCTCGGGCACCGCGAAGATGACCAATCCCTTGCCCCGCATCAGGTTGTACTCGTTGAGCAGCATGGCGCCGATGTTGTCGGCCACGGCCTGGAACATGCGCCGGTTCTCCTTGTCCTCGATGGATTCAGCCACCTTCTCCACCAGGTGCCGGTAGCGGATGGGCACCGGCTCGTGCTGGATGCGCTCCGGCGAGATGTCCAGGTAGAGGGACAGGATGCGGGGCTCCTCGGTCTGGAGCTCTTTGAGCAGCTGGACCCCGGCGTCGGTGATGAAATCGTAGCCTCGCTCATCGTCGCCGATCAGGTCCAGGGTCAAGCTTTCCAGGTATTCTTTCTCATTCATAGGCGTTCTCCTCACGTGGTTGGATAGCTCCTCTGCCACAAATGTGCGCCGAGGGGGATGCTCAGCAAAGCTACCATCAGGCACACATCTGGGAGACGAGCGTTGTGCAAATTGGACTGGCCGCACCCTCGCAGCCCGAGGATGGACCAGGTTTGTCCCCCTGCCCGAGACCGGGCGAGGGAGACAGGCTACAAGGACTGGGGTGGCGGGGCCGGGAAGTTCGGCAGCTCCTCTTTCGGGACCACCTCCAGCTCGTTGATCACGGCCACCACCCCCGGCTGCTGGGAGGCGATGACCTCCGCAGCCCGGCGGATCGTCGCGTTCTCCACCTCGCCCTTCAGGGTCACCACACCTCGGTCGCTGATCACCTCGATGACCGCGTCCTTGGTGCGGGGATCCTGGGCCAGGGCCGCGGTCACCTCCGCCACGATGGCCGTGTCCGTGTCCAGGACGTTCTCCACGTCGATGACCCCGGCCACGGAGCGGGCGATGGCCTCGGCTTCCTCCTTGGCCGCCTCATCGGCCACAGTGCCGCTCAGGCGCACCACCCCTTTCTCCACCGTGGCGGTAACCCGGCTGAAATCACGCTCCGACTCCCGCAGCTTCTGGGTGATCTCCGCCAGGATCTCCACCGGCGAGCGGGGCGTCCAGCGCTGGAGCTTCTTCAGGTCCTCCAGGGTGGCGTTCAGGCTGACACCCTCCTCGTCCACCCCCTCGATGAGGGTCGCGGGGATGACCACCCGGTAGGGCAGGATGCCCCGGCGGGCGACGATGTAGCGGATCTCCCCGCTCTCTGGGTCCGTGATCACGTGGTGGACCCGGGCCACCATGCCGTCCACGGTGAAGATGGGCGTGTCCCGGGCGATGACCGTGGCGCCACCGCTGATGCCCTCGTGGACCCGCACGCGCACCTTGGGCGCCAGGCTCTCCAGCACCGGCACATCCCCGTAGACCGCGGCCCAGTGCACCACGTCCTCCAGCTGGTAGGGCTCTCGCATCTTCCAATCCGGGGCCGGCTCCTCCAGCTCCACTTCCCGGTACTTGGGGAACTTGGGCAGCTCCTTGCTCTCGATGGAGAGCTGGATGGCTTCATCGCTGGTGCTCTCCACCACAGAGACGGGGATCACCCGGTCTTCCTTGAGCAGGAATCCCTTCTCCACGATCAGATCCGTGATGCGCTTGGTCTTGGGGTCCACCACCACCTTGGCCAGCCTGCCACACTGGCCATCCCGGCAGTAGACCTTCGCCCCGATGTTGAAGACAAACTCTCCCATTTCTCCCATCTCCTCCTTGGTCCGATCTCCTGGCTTGCTCCGATCCCCCGTCAAGCCTTCCTGGTCCCCCGAAAGCTCAATGATTAAAACCAGAATGATGCCTCATCCAGCTGACGACGCAGCCGTTGGATCTCCTGGAGCAGCTCTTGCTCTCGCCGCTCCATGGCCCGCTGGGTCTCGGCCAGCTGACGGCGCAGCTCCGTGACCTGGCGACGCAGATGCAGCACCACCTCCACAGCCGCCAGATCCAGGCCCATCTCCTGCCGCAGACGCCGGATCCGAGCCAGCCGGCGGATGTCGGCCAGGCTGTAGCCCAGGGTCCCGTCGGCCCGCACCTTGGGCTGGACCAGCCCCTCTCGCCGGTAGACCTCCAGGGCCTGGCGGCTGATCCCGGCCAGGGCCGCGGCCACGTCCGGCGTGTAGACCGGCTCCGATTCTTCCCGGTGCCGGGTAATGGCGTAACGAATCTGCACCTCTACCATGGCTTACCCCCCTCCTCCATGCCTGGTCTTCTCTCTCCTCGCTTCTGCTTCCGTCCTAGTGCACCCGAGCTCGCCGCAGCTCCCGCAGGCGCTGGAAGAGCTCCTTCTCCTCCGGCGTCAAATCCGTGGGGACCTTCACGTCCACCACCGCGTAGAGGTCGCCCCGTTTGTCCGGGTTCTTCATGTTGGGCATGCCCAGCCCCCGCAGGCGGAAGACCTTGCCGTTCTGGGTGCCCGGCGGGATCTTCAGGGCCACGGGACGCTCCAGGGTGGGCACCTGGACCTCCCCGCCCAGGACCGCGGTGTAGAGATCCACCGGCACTTTCACCCGCAGGTTGTCCCCTTCCCGCTGGAACCGGGGATGGGGCTTCACCCGGATCTCCAGGTAGAGATCCCCGGGCTTGCCGCCGCCGATGCCCGGCGCGCCTTCCCCGCTGACCCGCACCCGGGAGCCGGTCTTCACGCCCCGAGGGATGCGCACCTCGATGCGCCGACCGTCGTCCATCTGCAGGGTGCGGCTGGCGCCGTGGAAGGCCTCCTCCAGGGTGATCTCCACGGGCACGGTGATGTCCTGGCCCCGGCGACGCAGGGGCGTGCGCTCCCGGAAGCCCCGGGCCCCCACGCCCGGGCCACCCCGGCCGCCGAAGAGGGACTCGAAGATGTCCTCGAAGCCGCCGGCGCCCATGCCCCCCATGCCACCGCCGAACATCTGCTCGAACTCCTCGGGCGTAACCGTGCGGGTGTAGGCGCCGCCAGGTCCCCCGGGGCCGCCGGGCCGGAAGCCCCGGGCGAAGTCCTCTGGCCCCACGCCCGCTTTCTCGTACTGCTCCCAGTCCGGGCCGAAACGGTCGTACATCTTGCGCTTCTCCGGGTCCGACAGGACCTGGTAGGCCTCGTTGATCTCCTTGAAGCGCTGCTCTGCGGCCTTGTCTCCTGGGTTCACGTCCGGGTGATATTTGCGGGCCAGCTTGCGGTAGGCCTTCTTGATGGTCTTCTCGTCCGCCGTCTTGGGCACGCCCAGGATGCTGTAATAGTCCTTCGCCATGCTCACTCACCTCCCTTGCTGACCAGGACCCGGGCTGGTCGCAGCAGTCTGTCCTTGCCGTCCTCCCCCTGCTCCTTCTCCACGTAGCCCGCCCGAACCACCTGGGCCACGTGGTCTTCTGGGACCTCCTGGCTGGGGATCTGGCCCACGGCCTCGTGGACTTCGGGGTTGAAGGGCTGCCCCTGGGCCTCCATGCGCTCCACGCCGTAGCGCTTCAGGGTCTCCAGGAAGGCACGGAGGGTGGCCTCCAGGTTGGCCTCGAAGCTCTTGATCGCCTCCGCCTGGTCTGCCTCCTCCAGGTTGCGGGCATGGGCCAGGGCCATCTCCAGGTGATCCGCCAGGGAGAGCATGTCCCGCAGGATGCGGTGGCGCTGCTCGTCCACCTCCTTGGCGTAGCGCTGCTCCAGGCGCCGCTTGTAGTTCTCCAGGTCCGCCTGGAGGCGCAGGTAGCGCTCCTTCCACTCCTCCTCTTCCCCTTCCCGGGCCTGGGGTCTGGCAGGAGCCTCGGCGGGCGTCTTCACCTTGATCTTGTGCTCCCGGGGCTCCTGCTGCTGGAGCGCTTCCTGGAGCCGGGCCAGCTCTTGCTCCAGCCGGGCGCTCCGGGATTCCTGCCGCTGCAGGGCCTCGTGCAGCCGAGCCACCTCCTGCTCCAGCCGGGCGATGATGGCCTCCTGCTCCCGCAGCTTTTGGACCAGCGCATCCCGCTCCGCGGAGAGCTCTTTGTAGGCCTGGACCAGCTGGTAGTAGTCCTCGACGCTGGGCTGACGCCGGCGTCGGCTTCCTCGGCTGGGTCGACCAAATGGGTCGTAGAAACTCATGCTCTACCTCCTATTTTACCACCGTTTTCTCCGGCTCGTTTCCCCGGTTCTGTTGCCGCCGACCAGGTGGTGAAAAAGCTGGGTGGAGGAGACTCCCCCACCCAGCCTGGCCCAGGACGGATGACCTGTCCGGGCGATTCTTCTCCTGCCTGGCCGCAGTGGGGGATCAGCGGGATCCCATCTCCAGGACGTCACCCGTGTTGGCGTCCACCACCACGGTCACCGTCTTGCCATCCCCTTCCAGGGTGATCACCCAGACAGGTTCGCCGTCCCGGACGTCCCGCTTGGCCGAGGTGGCGTCGATGTTGTCGATCATACCGGCCTTGGTGGCCGCGTCTCGAGCGATGGCGATGGCCTCATCGATGGTGACCGCCGTGGCCTCGCCCTCGGGCGCTGCCTGGGTGGGGCGCTCGCCCAGCTTGACATCGAGATCCAGCTCCTTGCCATCCCGCACCACGGTCAGGGTGACCTTCTGGCCCGGCGCGGCCTTGGTCACCAGGTAGCTGACCAGGTCCTCGAACTGGCGCACGGGCATGCCGTCGATGGCCACGATCACATCCCCGGCCTCCACGCCGCCCTTGTCCGCAGGGCCGCCGGGCATCACCTGGGCCACGAAGGCGCCCAGCAGATTTTCGGGCAGGTCCTCCTGCTCCGCCACGTCGGCATTCACAGTCCGGCCGGCGATGCCCAGGTAGGCGTAGTGGTAGGCGCCTTCCTCGATGAGCGCCGGCACCACTCGCCGCACCACGGACACGGGGATGGCGAAGCCCACGCCGCTGTTGGCGCGCACCGGCGAGTTGATGGCGAAGTTCACCCCCACCACCTGGCCTTCCAGGTTCAGCAGGGGGCCGCCCGAGTTGCCGGGATTGATGGCGGCGTCGGTCTGGATCACGTCGGGCAGGGTGTATCGGGCCGGGCCTTCACCCGGGCCCACGGGCAGGCCCCGGCTCAGGGCGCTGACGATGCCCAGGGTCATGGTGTTTTCCAGGCCGAAGGGGCTGCCCAGGGCCACCACCCAGTAGCCGGGCTTGATGCTGTCCGGCTCGGCCAGGGGCAGGGGCCGCAGCTCGATGCCCTCCGGCGGGGTCACCTGGATCACGGCCAGGTCCGCCTGGGGATCCGTGGCCACCACCTCCGCGTCCGCCCACATGCCGTTGTAGAAGTAGACCGTGATCTTGTCCGCCTCGGCCACCACATGGTTGTTGGTGACGATGTGGCCCTCGTCATCGTAGACGAAGCCAGTCCCTTCCCCGCGGGGCAGCTGGTCCGGTGTCTCGAAGGGGGGCGGCAGCACGCCCGCGGCCTCCGGTTTTACCGAGACCTGGATGTTCACCACCGAGGGCAGGGTGTGCTCGTAGAGGCTGGCCAGGAGCTCCTGGTCCGGCTGGCCCGACGCGGCCAGAGGTGCTGCGGGCGCAGGGTTGGCGACTGGAACGCTCTCCACCGCCTTCTCCTGGGCCTGGGGTTGATCCGGGGTGGCCAGCAGGGCTCCCCCCGGGATCACGTTGCTGCAGCCGGTCAAGATCAAACCCGCAATCAAGACGACCCCCACCATAACTAGGAGCCGTTTCCGTAGATCCACGCGCATAAGTGCTCTCCTTTCCTGTTTCACTCGTATATTTCAGCTGTTTACTGGAACCGCTTCTTTTTCACCTTGTTCGGTGACGAAGGTGTACGACAAAAACCGCTCGTCGCCCGCCATTATACCGGGTAAGCATTTACCCCATGTTACCGCAACATTAGAGAAACGTCTGAATCCCTGGCGCGATGTACGGTCCCAGGCTGCTGTCCGCCAGCCCTGGGAGAGGCTACCGTCCGATATCAGACGATGGGAGATCTTATCCGGACAGGGGGGATTTGGGCAGGGAATTCAGCCAGGGGGGAGGATGGCAAGGGAGCAGCGACCACGGTGGGCGCAGGGGCAGAGATAACGTCATTCCCCGATAAGCCGATGGCAGGCATTGCACTGGATGCGCGCCCGCTCCTTGTTCAGGAAGGCCAGTTGTGGGCTTCCATCCTCTTTATGGCCGGCATGACAGTCTACGCAGTGTGCCGCGTTGTCCCCGGCGATCTGCTGCCAGCGGGGCAAGAATCGGTGGTAGTGGTTGTTGAAAGACTTTTTCACCAGCACCTCTTGATGGCATTTCAGGCAGTTCGCGTCCGGGATGGGGTGGTTCAGGGGCGCCGGCTGGGGGTACGAGCCGCGCACGTAGGCCCACAGATCCTTGCTGCCCAGGGCCAGGGCTTCCGCGCGGCCGACCAGCCCTTCACCGCTGTGACACTGGATGCAGGCCACCGGATGCTCTCCCCCAGCATGGTACATGGCCAGATCCTGGGGGGCCGCCGCGCCCGAGCGCACGATCTCCTCCCGGGAAACATAGGTGGTCTCGGGTTCGGTGTGGCAACTGGCGCAGAAAGTGTCGTTGTTCTCCATGTGGATGCTGACTCCAACGGCCGTGGAAGGGAGGAGCACCGCGCCGACGAGCAGGGCTAGGAACAACGGCCATCGCCATCGCCGTCCGAACGAAGCGGCCGAGGCCGCGTCCTGTGACTTGTCTTTTGTTCTGGCGGGTTGCGGAGACATGATGAGCCTTTCGGGCGGTTCGATCCGGATCGCCCATGGAAATGCCGTGCGAGATAGGCCGAGGCGAAGGCCCCAGTGGACTGGTCCTGCTCGTGGGCCTGAAAACGATTACCGACGTCCTTTTGAAAAATGATACGCCCACTGCCCAGGGGGCTGGTTAAAGGGCAGGTTGCGTCTTTGTTATGGGCATGTTAACGCCCGTATCCGAACCTCTCTCTTCCCGGCTCATGCCAGGGACGACTGCTGCTCCAGGGCGTGCGCCGGTGACGGAAGCAATTGTCTCACCTTCGGCTCTTTGCGTCATCCCAGTCGAAGTACTATACTTGATCCGGCCTTGAATCGAACACCTTCTGGCAGCCTGGTTTCGGACTGCCATCCACGCGCAGCATAGCGTCCCATAGACCGAGAGAAACCATGAAAGCGACTGCATCCGTGACCCAATCTCGTCGAACTCTGAACCAGTGGCTGCTCCGTCTCTTCAGCACAGGCTGGCACCCGCCGGAAGAGGCGGTGATGCTCACCACCGCGGTGATCGTTGGCCTGGGGACGGGCCTGGGCGCGGTGATCTTCATCTGGCTGCTGGGCGCGATCGGAGATGGTGTCCAGGTGGTGCGGAACACCCTGGGGGATGTGGCAGGGCTGCTCCTGGCCATGGGGGTGGCGGGCCTGGTGGTGGGCTTCATCGTGGACCGCTGGGCCTCGGAGGCCAAGGGCCACGGCGTGCCCGAGGTGATGGAGGCCATCGCGGTGCGGGGCGGACGCATCCGCCCCCGAGTGGCGGCCGCCAAGATCCTGGCCTCCTCCCTGACCATCGGCGCGGGGGGCTCCGCCGGCCGTGAGGGCCCCATCGTCCAGGTGGGGGCGGCCCTGGGATCCACCCTGGGCCAGCTGCTCCACTTCGCCAACGAGCGGGTGCGCACCCTGGTGGCCTGCGGCGCGGCTGCGGGCATCGCGGCCACCTTCAACGCCCCCATCGCCGGGGCCATCTTCGCCCTGGAAGTGGTCCTGGGCCGCTTCACCTCCCGCTACTTCGGCGCAGTGGTGATCAGCTCCGTCTCGGCCAGCATCGTCAGCCGCGTCTTCCTGAGCGACCGGCCGGCCTTCGCGGTCCCCGCCTACCCGCTGAACCACCTGGGCGAGCTGCCCATCTACGTGGTCCTGGGCGGGCTGGCGGCCATCGTGGCCGTGCTCTTCATCCGGGTCCTCTACTTTGCGGAGGCCAAGTTTGACGGCTGGGCCGCCCCCCAGGCGGTGAAGACGGCCCTGGGCATGCTCCTCACCGGCCTGGTGGCCCTGGTCCTGCCGGGCCGGGAAGTCCTGGGGCCGGGCCTACACTTCATCGGCGAGGTCATCGCGGACAACATCACCCTCTCCCTGGGGATGATGGGGGCCTTGCTCCTGCTGAAGCTGATCGCCACCAGCTTCACCCTGGGTTCGGGCAACTCGGGCGGCGTCTTCGCGCCGGCCCTCTTCATGGGGGCGGCCCTGGGAGGCATGGTGGGGACCGTGGCCAACAGTTTCTGGCCTGATGTGGCCACCAACCCCGGCGCCTATGCCATCGTGGGCATGGCAGCCGTCTTTGCCGGCGCGGCCCGAGCCCCCATCACCGCCATCCTCATCGTCTTCGAGATGTCCAACGACTACAAGCTCATCCTGCCCCTGATGCTGGCCACGGTCCTCTCCACCATCCTGGCCGACGCCCTCTTCGCGGAGTCCATCTACACCTTCAAGCTGAAGTTGAAGGGGATCACCCTCCAGGGTGGCCGGGACGTGGACGTGCTCCAGGGGGTCACCGTGGGGGAGGTGATGAGCCGGGACCTGAATACGGTCTCCACCTCCACCACCCTCACCGAGCTGTCGGATGTCTTCTCCCGCACCCACAGCCACGGCCTGCTCATCCTGGATCCCCAGGGCAAGCTGTGGGGGCTGGTGACTGTCACGGACCTGGACCGGGCGGTGGACGAGGGGCTGCCCCGCAGCACCCGGGTCACGGAGATCGGCACGCCCCGGGAGAAGCTCATGGTGGCCTACCCGGACGAGACCCTGGCCGAGGCCCTCTCCCGCATGGGCATCCGGGGCTTCGGCCGCCTGCCCGTGGTCAGCCGGGAGGACCCCAACCGGGTGGTGGGGCTCATCCGGCGGGAGGACATCATCCGGGCCTACAACATGGCGTTGGCCCGGCGAGCAGAGCTCCAACACCGGGCCAAACGGGTGCAACTGCGCAATCTCGATGGCACGGAATTCGTGGATCTGACCCTGGACGCCAACGACCGGGCCGTGGGCAAGACCATCCAGGAGATCGCCTCGCGCCTGCCCAAGGACAGCATCCTCATCTCCATCCGCCGAGACGGCAAGGTGATGATCCCCCACGGCAACACCGTCCTCCAGCCCGGGGATCGGATCACCGCCTTCGTGCGCACGGACGACTCGGGGACCCTCTTCCGCTGCCTGAAGGGCACGGCCGACGGCAAAGAAGAGGACGGGAAGACGGGAAGCGGATGACGTTTGAAGGGGTGAACGGGTGAGCGGGAAAGGGCGGTAAAGCGGCCAGATGTTGGGGCCTTCGTCTCGCCCAATCTCCGGTCTTCAATCTCCTGACCCGATTGTTATCCTCTCGGTCTTCGACTCCCTCAGACCCAATCGCTCAATGGCCTGATCACCCGATCCCTCCCCCGCCATTGCCCCCATTTGCACTCTCTCGGTAGTCCTCGTCCCGGATGCCGCCCAGCCGGGGATCGTCCCAGTCGATGGGCTCGGGCAGGAAGAAGCGGCGCAGCCAGTTGCGCACCTCCCCTTGATAGCGCTTGCACATGATGATGGTGGTGGCGGACTGCTGCATCACCAGCTCGGGGATGTTGCCGAAGAGCCGCTGCTCGAAGAGCCGCTGGGCCGACGCCCCCATGATGACCACGTCCGCATCCCGGCTGGCCTGGACGATGCCGTCCACCGGCGTCTCCGCCTGGATCGTGTCCAGGGTCACCTCCATCTCCAGCAGCTGGGCCAGGCGGGTCACCTGCTCCCGGAAGACCTCCAGATCCTCGGGCTTCTGCCGGGGAGTGATCACGTGCAGGACCCGGATCTGGGGCTGGATCCCTCCGTGCTCCGGCTGGCTGTAGAAGCGGACGATGTCCCGGGCCATCTCGAAGGCCATGCGGGCGTTGGGGCCCCGGCCCCGGCTGGGCAGGAGGATGCGCTTGGGCGCGTCCCAGGGCTTGCGGAAGCGGACCACCGCCAGGTCGCAGGGTGGGTTCGCGCTGACCAGGTCGATGACCGAGCCGAAGGCCACGTTGCGGCTGGCGGTGTAGCCAGGCCAGCCCAGGAGCATCAGGTTCACGTTACGTTTCCGGGCCGTGTCCAGGATGGTGTGGGCCACGTTGCGGCCCAGGCGCACCATGGTGTGGACGGGCACGTCGTACTTCCGGGCTTCCTGGATCACCGTCTCCAGGATCGTCCGCCCTTGGCGCAGGAAGACCCGCCCCTCGCCGATGGTCAGGGCCTTGGGCACCCGGATCACGTGCAGGGCCAGGAGCTCCCCGTCGTGCACCGCGGCCAGGACCGCGCCCAGCTTGCTCAGCCCGTAGGCCTGGCGCACGTCCCGCACCGGCACCATCACGCTGTACTCCTTGATGGTGACGATCTCCTCCATGATGATGGGGCGCTCCTTCTCCTTGATCTCCTCCCGCTGCTTCACGCTGAAGGTGAAGTAGATCACCAGGCCGACGCCGATCCAGGCCAGGGCCCCGTACCAGGCGATGGGGCTGAGCTCGAAGAGGGTGACGGAGAGGGCCAGGGTCAGGACGATGGCCAGCCAGGCCGAGTAGGGGAAGAAGGGCATCTTGAAGCGGCGGCGCAGGTCCGGGCGCCGTTTGCGCAGGGTGATGACCGAGTAGGAGACCATCATGAAGAGGAGCAGGAACATGATGTCCGCGCTGGCCGCCACGTCCTCGATGGGGAGGAGGACGGCCATGCCGATGATCAGGGCCCCGCTGATGAAGATGGCGTAGTGGGGGGTGTGGGTGATGGGGTGGATGCGGCCGAAGATGGTGGGCAGGTTGCCGTCCCGGCCCATGGCGAAGCTGACCCGGCTGGAGCTGTAGATGGTGGCGTTCAGGGCGCTCATGGTGCTGGCCATGCCAGCCAGGAGCAGGACCAGCTTGCCGTAGGGCATGAACTGGCCCGCGGCCTCCGCCATGCCCAGCTCCCCCAGGGTGCCCAGGTACTTGTAGATGGGCATGCCCGGCGGCGGGTCCACCGCCCCCAGGACCACGAAGGCCACCAGCAGGTAGATGAAGACGGCGATGGCGATGCTCAGGAAGATGGCCCGGGGAATGTTCCGGTCCGGATCCTTCACCTCCTCGCCGCTCTGGGCGATGATCTCGTAGCCCTCGAAGGCGATGAAGGTCAGGCCCATGGCCACGAAGACGCCCAGCCAGCCCTCGGGCAGGAAGGGGGTGTAGTGGGCCAGGGGATCCGGCTGGCCGAAGATCTTCTGCAGGCCGAAGCCGGCGAAGACCAGCAGGATGAAGATCTTGATGCTGGTGACGATGTTGCCCACCAGCCCGGTCTCCGAGGAGCCCCGGAAGTTGATCACGGTGAAGAGCAGCGCGGCCAGCACGCCGATCCCCACGGCGAGGACGTCCCGGTCCACGGGCATGGGGCCGAAGCCCATGCGCAGCACCTCCGCGGTGAAGGAGCCGAAGCCCAGGGCATAGAGGGAGCAGGCCACCGCGTGGGCGAACCAGCTCATCCAGCCGGAGAGGAAGCCGAAGACCTCGCTCATGCCCTGGCGCACCCAGAGGTAGCCGCCCCCGGCCTCGGGGAAACAGCTGCCCAGCTCCGCGTAGGCGGAGCCGATGATGGTGGCGATGACGCCGTTGAGGAAGAAGGCCAGGATCAGCCCGGGGCCAGCATGGCCGGCGGCGATGCCCGTCAGCACGAAGATGCCAGCCCCGATCATGGCCCCCACGCCGATCATGGTCACATCCAACAGGCCCAGATCCCGGGCCAGGCTGATCTCTACCTTGGGCCCTCCGGCCGCCTTGGGGCCTGCCCCGGCCTTGGTTGCTGCAGGTTTGGTCTCGACGCTCGCCATGGCCCATCCTTTGCATGAACTCTGGTGCGGGACAACGAGTTGCTGGACGTCACCGCGGGTGGATCGTCGCGGGTGGATCGGGGGATGGGATGTCAGAGCGAGGCCCTACCCACCACTCCCTACTCCGCATTCCCCATTCCCCACTCCCCATTCAGATCACGCCCAGCTCTCGGCCCACCTTGGCGAAGACAGCCAGGCCCTGGTCCAGATCGTCCCGGCTGTGGGCCGCGGAGATCATGACCCGGATGCGGGCCTTGCCCAGGGGCACGGTGGGGTAGGCAATGGCCGTGGCGAAGACCCCCTCCTCGAAGAGGCGGCGGCTGAACTCCTGGGTCAGCTTCTCGTCCCCCAACATCACCGGGGTGATGGGGGTCATGCTCTGGCCGATGTCGAAGCCCAGCTTCACCATCTCGTCCTTGAAATAGTGGGTGTTCTCCCAGAGGCGATCCACCAGCTCCGTGCTCTCCTCCAGGATGTTCACCGCGGCCAGGCAGGCGGCCGTGTCCGGCACGGTGGTGGCGGAGGAGAAGAGGAAGGGACGGCCTCGCTGCCGCAGCCACTCCACCACCTTGGCGTTGCCGGCCACGTAACCCCCCACCACGCCGAAGGCCTTGGACATGGTGCCCACCTCCACATCCACCCGGCCCTGGAGGTCGAAGTGGTGGACGATGCCCCGGCCACCGTGGCCCAGGACCCCCTCGCCGTGGGCGTCGTCCACCATCATCATGCAGTCGAACTCCTCGGCCAGGCGGGTCAGCTCCGGCAGGGGCGCGATGTCCCCGTCCATGCTGAAGACGCCGTCGGTGACGATGAGGGCCCGGTTGAACTGGCCTCGCTGCTCCTCCAGCAGGGTGCGCAGGGTGCGGGCGTCGTTGTGGGGGTAGCGGACGATCTGGGCCCGGCTCAGGCGGCTGCCGTCGATGATGCTGGCATGGTTCAGCTCATCGGAGAAGATGGCGTCCCCTCGCCCCACCAGGGCCGGGATGGTGCCCAGGTTGGCCGTGAAGCCGGACTGGAACTGGATGGCCGCCTCCGCCTCCTTGAACTCGGCCAGGCGCTTCTCCAGCTCCACGTGGATGCTCATGGTGCCGGCGATGGTCCGCACCGCGGCCGGCCCCACCCCCAGCTTGTCGATGGCCTCCTTGGCCGCCTGCACCAGCCGGGGATCGTTGGCCAGGCCCAGGTAGTTGTTGGAACAGAAATTCAGCACTCGCTTGCCGTCCACCACCAGCCAGGCCCCCTGGGGTGACTCGATGGTGCGGATAGTGTTGTAGAGCCCCTTCTCCCGCAATTCCGCCAGCGCGTCGTCGATCCACTGCAGTTTGTCGCTCATGGTTCAACTCCCTTGGGTGTGGTTGGGTAGAAGTGACGCCTTGGGTGGGAGGCATCGGGTCTCCCACATGCTCGAGGATCAGTCGGGCAGCAGAACCACCTTGCCGCTCTCGCCGGAGGCCATGGTGTGCAGGGCCTCCTCGAACTGGCCCATGGGGAAGCGGTGGGTGACCAGCGCCTCCAGGTCCACCGCGCCGCTGCGGATGAGCCCACTCATCTGGAACCAGGTCTCCCACAGCCGCCGGCCGATGATGCCGTGGATGGTGACCCCTTTGAAGATGACCCAGTTGTTCAGGTCGAAGGGCATGGGCTC
>WGCB01000702.1 GCA_015494005.1 Caldilineaceae bacterium | reverse complement strand
TGCCAGAAGAGCAGGTAGTGGTGCAGGGGCTTGGCCATGAGGCCGCTGCGCACCTGGGCGATGTTGCGGAAGAGGAGTTCTCGCCAACGCTTGCCCTCTCGCCACTCGGAGCCGGGGCAGACCGTCACGTTCTCCGGGTACTCCTTGTGGCCCCAGACGTTCTCCTGGGGGATGCCCAGCTCCTGCATGAGCCAGGCGATGAGGTGGGCGCCGGCCCGGATCTGGGCTGGGGTGGGGGCGACGCCGTTCATGAAGCTGCCGGCGAAGACCACGCCCAGGGAGTAGTGGTTGTTGCGGTAGACGTGGTAGCTCACCGTCTCCAGGTCGTTGGTCTGGTCGATGGTGCCGTCTGCGTGGACGAAGAAGTGGTAGCCGATGCCCGGCCAGGCCTCCTTGTTGCGGCTGGGATCCTCGCTCACGTGGAGCTCCGCGATGCGGCGGGGACCGATGTGGGCCGGCGCGGCGGTGTGATGCACCGCGATGTGGGTGATCTCGTTTCGGGAGCGGCGGTCGTAGCGCAGGGTGGGGTGCCGGGGCAGGCGGTCCGCGATGTAGTTGATAGGCGGCTTGACCACAAAGACCTGGCCGCTGTCCCCCTTCAGCGCCTCCAACTGCTGGCGCAGGCGGTCGTTCTCCTGGCGCAGGCGCTGGCTCAGCTGCTGGGCCTGTTTGTACTCCCGCTCCAGGTTCTCCAGTTGGCGTCGGAGCTGGGCCAGCAGGCCAGGATCCACGCCGCCGGGCCCGCCTCCCTCCTGGCCGCCGCTGGCCTGGCGGGCGCTCACGATGGCGGCGATGAGCATGTCCTTCCAGCGCCGCCCCTTCAGCCACTGCTCGCCCGGGGAGCTGTGGGGGATGAACTCGCTCACGCCCCGCACGTCGTCCATGCTCAGCTGGGGGAACTGGTCCATGAGCCAGGCGATGAGCTGGCCGCCGGCCGCGATCTGGGCCTGGGTGGGCACGTCGTTGGTGAAATCCCCCGCGAAGGCGATGTTGATGGCGTTGGCGATGTAGGGCTGCTCGTCGTCCACGGCCTGGAGCAGGGGCTGGGTCTGGTAGATGACCCCGTCCGCGTCGATGAAGAACTGGTAGAGGATGCCCGGCAGCTTCTCCCGGAAGGCCTCCGCGATGACCTGGATGGGCACCGAGGGGGGCGCGGCGGTGTGGTTGATGACCACGAACTGGATGTCCTCGGGCTGGCGGCTGTAGAAGCCACCCGGGTCCCGGGGCAGGTTGGCCACGATGTCCCGGATGGGCGGGCGAGGCACCTTGCCGGGCAGGCCCACGCCGCCGCCGGGCGCGCTTCCCTCCTCGGTCAGGGCCTTCACCCGGTTGATCAGGGTCTGCTTCCAGTTGGGCCCCTCCAGGAAGGTGTCCCCCGGGCTGGAGGTGGGCAGGAGCTCCCGCAGGCCCAGGATGTCGTAGGCGCTCAGGTTGAGCTTGCGCACCAACCAGGCAGCCAGGCGAGCCGTGGCCTCCAGCTGCTCCGCGGGGGGCGGGCCCTCGTTGAAGTTGCCCTCCAGGCAGATGTTCACCCCTGCGCCGGACCAGTCCGCCTCCAGCTTCACCACTTCCTCCAGCTGGCTGGTCCGGAAAATGTTGCCGGCCTTGTCCACGAAGAAATCGTAGGCGATGCCTGGGTAACCCCGCTTCACGTGGGCCTCGGCGATCACCTCCAGGGGCACGATGGGGGGCGCGCCGGTGTGGTTGATCACCAGGAAGCGGATCTGGGCCAGGGAGCGGCGCTCGTAGGGCTTCTCGCCCCGAGGCAACTGGCCGCTCACGTCCGTGATGGGAGGCGCGCCCGGCTCGGACCAGGCCGGGGGCTGGCTGGGCGTGCTGGGCGGCGTGGGCGACGGTCCCGGCGGGGGCGTGGAGGGCTGCTCCCCCACGGGCTGGCCCGGCTCCGCCGCCTCCGCGGGATGCACCGTCAGCCAGCGGGTCAGCACCGCGGAGTTCTGGTCCCCGAACCAGGTCTTGCCCTCGTGGACCAGGTCGATCTTCAGGGTGTAGTTGCCCGGCTCCAGGGGTAGGGCGATGCGGGCGTTGAAGGTGACCGTCTCCCCCGGGGCCACGTCCTTGGGCAGAGGGGTGTGGATCTCTCGCTCCGGGGGGAGGGGCACCCGCTCCTTGTTCTGCATGTAGTAGTAGGCCAGGCGCACCGGGTTGCGACCGTCCCGGGGCCAGACCATGTTGCCGATGTTCTTCACCGTGATGGGCACGATGATCTCCGTCCCCGCGAAGAGGGGTTTGGGCAGCTTGCCCTTGAGCCACTGGGCCCGGTAAGCCGGTCCGCTGGGCTGGCTGGGTTCACTGGGCTGGGACGGCTGGCTGGGTTGGCTGGGTGCAGGTTGCGGCATGGGCTTCCACCGGTAATCGTTCTGGAGGGCCTGGCGAAAATCGTCGATGACCCCCTGCTTGCCCTCGATGTACCACTTGTCGATCTTGGGCCAGCGGTAGAGGATCAGCGAGCGGATCTGCTGGTTCCCTGGTTGCTGGTTCCACCAGTTGATCTCCCCGTAGGCGTTGCGGACCCAGCCGGTGTTCTCGTTGCGCCAGGGCACGTCCTGGTCCGCCTCGGTGATGTAGACGGGCAGGTGGCGCATGTTCTGGGGCACCGCGTGCATGAAGTCCCGGTACGCCTTGAAGTGATAGAAATACTGGGGGAAGGTCTGCATCTTGCTTTCGTCGTAGATCAGGTTGGGATCGCTGCCGTGGCTGTAGGTGTGAATGGTGATCCCGTCACAGCCGCCAGGCCCCAGAGCCAGGAGGATGTCCTGGAAGTACTTGATCCAGTCTCCCCGAGGGTTGCCCGGGTAGGTGGTCTGGACGTTCCAGGGGGCCACCGCACCGATGAGCACCTGATCGTCCTCGTGGCCGGGCACGCTGTGGATGGCGTCCCGGCAGAGGGTGTAGCAGCGGGCGTACATGGCCGGGGTGATCACCTCGCCGCCGCCCACGCTGCGCACGCCGATCTCGCCCCGCACCTCCCCGGTGTCGCCTTCCCCCCTGCCTTCACCGCCCCCTTCCTCCTCGCGGATGGCCCCGAAGCGCTCCGGCAGGCCCCGCAGCCAGGGATCCGCCTGCTCTGGGTCCCGGCTGGGGGCGCGCAGAGGTCCCACGCTGCGAGAGCCAGGGCGCTCCACCGCGTAGTTCATCTCGTTGCCGATGATCCAGATCTTGCAGCCGGGGCTGGCCGCCACGTAGTTGGCGCAGCGGCGGGCGAAGTTCTCGTACTGGCTGCTGTGAGGGATGGTGCCTTCCGGGTGGTAGCCGTTGTTCAAGCGGCACAGGACCCCCAGGTTGCGGTCGCTGAAGGGGCGGAAATCCTTGCCGCTGCGGTTGTTGGGGTCGTGGCCGATGGCCTCGGTGAAGAAGACCCAGCCAGGCTTGCCCGCCTCCAGCATGTGACGCTCGCCGCCGGGTTCGTGGATGCCGAAGATGTACTCAGAATCGAACAGCGGGCGGGGCATGGTACCTCCGTTGCGCAGGTGGGGTGGTGTGGCGCACCGCTGGGGTGGCGGTGGGATGTGTGACCGTGGATCCCGATCGCCCTGCCGGCCTGGGCCAGGACGTCAGGTAAATAGCACAACATAATATCGCTGGAATTATAGCCCACATCGGGAGAGATGTCTATTGGCTGTCAGGTGAATGGCCAGGGCTTACGCTTACCAGAAGCCATCCTCCTCGGTGTAGCCGGCCTCCTCCACGATCCGGGCCACCACGGCCACGATCTGGTCGTGGATGCGGCCGTTGCTGGCGATCAGGCCGTTGTGAGCCCGCACGTCCTTCTTGTTGTAGCGCAGGGGGTTGCCCCAGCAGTCGGTCATCACCCCCCCGGCCGCCTCCAGGATGGCATGGGGGCCGCACAGATCCCACTCCTTGCAGCCCGGGCTGGGATGGATGTAGAGGTCCGCCAGCTGGCGCACGATCTTCCCCACCTTCAGCCCCACGCTGCCTGTCACCTTCTCCTGGGTGATGCGCAGCTCCCGGCGGATGCGGTCCACGATCTGTTGCCGGTGGCTGCGGCTGCTCACCAGGATCATCTGTCGGGGGTTGTCCTTGTCGCTCACGTGCAGGGGGATCTTGTCCCCTTCCTCGTGGAGGAAGGCCCCCTGGCCCACGATGCCAGTGTAGATCAGTCCGGTGCTGGGCTGGTGCACCACTCCCAGGACCGGCTCGCCCCGGATGCTCAGGCCGATCATGATGGAGAACTCTCCGTTCCGGGCGATGAACTCCTTGGTGCCGTCCAAGGGGTCGATGATCCAGACCCGCTCCTTCTCCAGGCGGCTCAGATCGTCCTTGATCTCCTCCGAGAGGAAGCCATCCTCCGGGAAGGCCTCCCGCAGCCGGTTGACAATGTGGTGGTTGGCGGAGCGGTCCGCCTCGGTGACCGGGTCCCCCGGGGCCTTGTACTGCACTTCCGAGACGCCCACGTAGAAGGTGTTGACGATGGTGCCGGCCTCCTGCACCACCTGGAAGGCCAGCTCCAGCTCTCGGCTCAGGTCCAGGGTCTTCGGGGAGGGGTTTTCTGCCATGTGTGTGACTTCCTCGCAGGGATGAGTTCGTGGAAAATCCAGGTCTGCCCCGGGCCCACCGCTGCGGACCCAGGAATGGGGTGCATTCTAGCAACTGCCTGGGGAAATGGCAAAGCCAAGGGGCGGCAGAGGATGGAGTCAGGGCAAGGGGATGGGCGTTCGCTTTTCCTGGACCAGCACCCGGTTGATCAGGGTGAGCAGGGGGCCCCGCTGCTCCAGGCCGCTCTCCCCGTAGTCGCTCATGCCCAGGTAGATGCGCTGCCGGGTGCGCCGCACCAGGCCCAGGACCAGCCGCCGCAGCATGGACTGGCGATGCTGGAACTCGTCCAGGTCGCTCCAGGCCTGGTCCGGCGGCCAGCGGTTGGAGAGGACGTAGGGGTGGGTCAAGGGCTGGTAGAGCCGCTCCCACCAGCCGCCGGAGCCCACGTCCAGCCAGAACTGGATGTCCACGGCCCGGTTGCGCATGAGGAAGGTGTAGGCCGGGGCGATGAAGACCGCGGACTGGTCCTCCTGCCAGCCGGGCAGGTAGAGGGCGCCCAGCGCGCCGCTCTCCACCAGCTCCAGGTAGGCCCGCCCCACCCGATGGGCCGGGCTCAGTCCCTGGGGGGCACTGGCCGGGTCCAGGGACCTCTCCTCGGCAGCGCCCGCCGCCTGGGGATCGGCCAGGCTCTCCTCCAGGTTGCTCTCCAC
>WGCB01000701.1 GCA_015494005.1 Caldilineaceae bacterium | reverse complement strand
GTCAAGGTGACGGTGACCGCGCCGGTGTGGTTGCCGCCGTTGGGATCGATGATCGGGTCCTCCACCTGGGCCAGATTCCCGCTGTAGACGGTGAAGTTGGCCGTAGCGGTGGCGCTAGTCGAGGCCCCGTCCAGGTAGGCCTTGGCCTTGACCGTGTACTCGCCCACTCCCAGGCTGAAGGGGCCGGTGTACTCGGTGGAGTAGGTGGTTGGCTCCGCGCCGTTGGTGGTGTAGCGGATGGTCGCGCCCGGGGTGGACGTGGTGATGCTCACCTGGATGGAGCCGGTCCCTGTGCTGCCGCTGGGCGGGGAGATGGCCGGCGTGGCCACCTGCTGGGTGATAGTGTACGTGGCGCTGGTCACCGGGCTGGGCGTGTAGCCGGAGAGGTAGACCCGAGTCTTGACCGTGGCCGACTGGGTGAGGGCGATGGGCTCGGTGAAGAGAGGCGAGCTCTGACTGGGGGTGGAACCGTCGGTGGTGTAGTGAATATCCGCCCCCAACACCGTGGAGCCGATGTAGACGGTCACGTTGCTGGCGAAGTCGCCGCTGTTCGGGTAGATGGTGGGGGCGGGCAGGGTGGTTGGATTCACCACGATGTCGCCCGAGTCGGCCACGTCGCTCTTGTAGTAGCCATCCTTGTAGGCCCTGGCCTTGATGCGGTATTCGCCGGGATTCAGGGTGATTGGCCCGGTGTACTCCGTGCCCGGGTAGAAGAAGCTGGGCGAACGGCCGTCGGTGCGGTAGCGGATGGTGGCGCCGGCTGTGCTCGTGGTGAGGGTCACCTGGTGGGGCTGGTTGTAGGTTCCTCCACCGGGGTTGATGACGGGCGTGGCCGCCTTGGGCGTGCTGCTCGTGTAGGTGGCCACAGTCGTGTCGCTGCTGTTGACCAGGCCCGTGCTCACGTCCGACTGGAAGGCCTTGACCTTCACCGTGGCTCCGTAGTTCAGATAGATTTTGTCCCCGAACTCGGGCACGAGGCCGTAGGAGTCGATGGTGGGTTCGCTGCCGTTCAGGGTGTAGCGCAGATGGGTGTTCTGGCGGTTCTGGCTGTTGGAACCGTAGTTGACCGTCACCTGCAGGGGCATGGCGTAGGTCCCGCTGGCCGGGCTGATGGTGGGCGCGGCCACAGTGGTGTTGGTCACCCCCCAGATGCTCTGCAGCGCGGCCTTGAGGTTGGGCAACGGGCCGATGTTCCTGGTTCCGGCCTGGGCTGTGCCCGTGTCCTGCAGGATCTGCTTGATCTGGGCCGGGCTGGCCGCGGATCCGTTCTTGGCCTTGTAGTTGCGTTGGACGATGGCCGCGGCCGCAGCCACCATGGGCGACGCCCCGGACGTGCCGCCGAAGGAGCGCCGGTACCAGACGTTCTTCTGGTCCGAATCCGGGGTGCTTCCTCCGGGGTAGAGGTCGCCGTAGCCCGTGGTGACCAGGCTGTCGCCCCATCCCTGCAGGTCCACCGTAGAGCCGTAGCTGCTGAAGTCGTGGGCCTTGCGCGCGTTCGCGCCCCGGTAGGCGGACTTGCCCGCCCCCACGATGATGGCGCCCGAGTCGTTGCCCGCCTGGAAGGGATGATGGCCGCCGTTGCCTGTGGTGTAATCGCTGCTGTCCAGGTCCTGGCTGCCGTTGCCGCCGGCCTCCACCACCACCATGCCGTTGGCCACTGCGGTGACGATGTCGTCGTACCAGGGCTTGTACCACTCCACCGGCACGAGACCGAACTGGCCACTGCCGCTGGCGTTGGGGCCGTTGGTCTGCTGCTCGATGAGGATCACGTCCCCGTTGTTGAGCGCGTTCATGCACTCCAGCACGCCGTTGCCCACGTCGTAGCCGCCGGTGGTGGTCTTGGCCGCGGCGAAGTAGATGCTGGCCCCGTAGGCGATGCCCTTGACCCCCCAGCCGTTGTCCTTCCCGGCCAGGATGCCCAGCACCGCGGTGCCGTGGTCGTCGCTGTAGGGTGGGTCCTTGGGATCGCCCACGTAGGTGACGTTGGGCAGATCCTTGTGGCTGGCGTTGTAGTCGTACTCCACGTCGCAGATGCGCATACCCGGGCCGTTTCCGTAGACCGCGTCCCAGGCCCAGCGGGCGTCGATGCCGTCAGGCGCTTTGTCCAGATAGCGCTGGTAGGGGTTGGTGGACAGGCTGGCCACCGGCCCCTTGGAGGTGGAGTAGTCGTCCACATCCGCCACGGGTGGGGGCTTGGGGATCAGGTAGGCGGCCTCCACGCTCTCCAGGCCGGCGAAGAGCTGCACCGCGGTCACCGCGTCCAGGCCTGGGGGCAGCTTCAGGCGCAGGTAGCTGTTCAGATCGGGGAGGGCGCGGCCGGCGCGGTCCTCGCCCGCCTGGCGCAGCTCGTCCAGCCGAGCCTCGGACAGGGTGTGGGAGGGCAACCAGGTCCCTCCGGCGGAGAGCCTGACCAGGGCATCCACGGCCCGGGGATCCATCACTCCGGTCTGGGAGCGGGGCAGGCCGTCCCGCAGGCGCATGGTCAGGTCCTCCCGGAACTTGATCTCGATGATGTCGGTCTCGTAGAGGGCCGCGGCCTGGCCGAGCTCCCTGGGCAGGTTGGTCTTCAGCCGGGCCATGTCCTGCTGGGAGAAGGCGGTCCCTGGCCTGGCGCCGCTGCTCATGGTTCCGAGCAGGAGCGCCAGCAGGCCCACTCCCAGCAGGCGGAGGATGGTGATTCGGTTCGCGTGTGTCACGGTGTTTCTCCTTTTGGGTTGTAGACGCAAGCCTAGAACACGGATTGGTCGGTAGGGGCGTAGGGGCGAGGTAGGGGCGAAAAATTTTTCGCCCCTACCGATTACACCGCCTTGGTGCCCCAAAAGCGCGCCCACCTGCTGCAGGAAGGGTCACCGTCCGACTCACGGTCCAGGCTCAAATGACTGGCCCGGATCGTCTTTCCCCTCCATTCCCTGACTCACCAGATCCAGGATCTGGTCGAGGGAGTGGAAGTAGCGGATCCGCTCCTGGCCCAGCTGCTGGAGGGATCCCCGCAGCCGGAGGGTTTGGGGGAGGCGGTCCGTCTCTTCTTCTAGCCAGATCCGTAAAATGAAGACATAGCGGGATTGGGACATGAGGTGGGCCTGTGGGGCGAGGCTGGGCATGGACTCGCATGGCACGGGGAACGAAAGCAGCCGACAACCAGCCAGGATTCGATTGGGTTCCAGTGGGAATTATGGCCTAGAGGTGTCGGGGAGGTGTCGGGGAAAACGGGGCAGGGAGGAGTATTGTGACAAGAACAGAAAAGCGGACGCCACAAGCGTCCGCCCTGGGGCCTGGCTGCGTCGTTGACGTTTGCCCGCGGCCTAGCGCCGGCGGCGGGTGGGGAGGGGCACACCGGCCTGGGCCAGGGCCTCCATGTCCCGCAGGACGGTGCGGCGGCTGACGCCCAGAGCCTGGGCCAGGGCCTGGTCCGTGGCCGCGTCCCAGG
>WGCB01000700.1 GCA_015494005.1 Caldilineaceae bacterium | reverse complement strand
GGCTGGTCCCCCCCAGGACCACCGCGGCGATGGCGTCCAGCTCCATGGCGATGCCGGCGGTGGGCTGGGCCGAGTTGAGCCGGGCCGCCAGGATGGCCCCGGCCAGGCCGGAGAGCCCGCCGCTGATGACGTAGACGGCGACCTTCACCCGGTCCACGCTGATGCCGGCCAGGCGAGCCGTCTCCTCGTTGCCTCCCAGGGCGTAGACGTGGCGGCCGAACCGGGTGTGAGCCAGGACCCACCAGGCCAGCAGGGCCACGGCCACCAGCACCCAGACCGGGATGGGCACCCCCAGCAGGGAGCCGTTCCCGAACTGGCGGAAGGCCCGGGTCACCCCGGTGACGGGCCGGGCGTCGGTGATGACCAGGGTGACGCCCCGGGCCGCGGCCATCATGGCCAGGGTGGCCACGAAGGGGGGCAGGCCGCCCTTGGCGATGAGCAGGCCGCTGATGACCCCGGCCAGCCCGCCTGTGAGGATGCCCACGGTCACCGCGGCGGGCACGGGCAGGCCCCAACGAGCCGAGGCCATGGCCGCCAGGGCGCCGGAGACGGCCACCAGGGAGCCCACGGAGAGGTCGATCCCCGCGGTGAGGATGGTGAAGGTCATGCCCACGCTGACGATGGCCACGATGGAGGTCTGGCGGGCCACGTTGAGCAGGTTGGAGAGGGTCAGGAAGTCCTCGGTGATCAGGCTGAAGACCAGCACCAGCCCCAGGAAGATCACCGCCACGCTGAAGCGGCGCAGGAAGGCCACCAGCCGGGGCGTGAAGGCGGCCAGGGCGTCCGGGAAGGAGGTCATGGGGCGAGCTCCTCCTGGGCGGGCTGGGCCGCGCCGGTGGCGTAGGCCATGATCCGATCCTGGGTGGCCTCCTCCCGGGAGAACTCGGCCACCATCCGCCCTTCCCGCATGACCAGGATGCGGTCGCTCACCCCCAGGACCTCGGGCAGCTCCGAGGAGATCATGAGGATGGCCATGCCGTCGTCCGCCAGCTGGCGCATGAGGGTGTGGATCTCCGCCTTGGCCCCCACGTCGATGCCCCGGGTGGGCTCGTCCAGGATGAGGATGGAGGGGGCCCGGCCCAGCCAGCGGGCGATGACCACCTTCTGCTGGTTGCCGCCGCTCAGGTTGTGGACCAGCTGCTCCAGGCTGGGCGTGCGGATGTCCAGCTCCTCCACGAAGCGGCGGGTCTCGGCCTCGGCCCGGCGGAAGTCGATGAATCCCCAGCGGCTCAGCTCCTTGAGCCGGGCGATGACCGTGTTCTGGCGCACGGTCATCTGCAGGAAGAGCCCCTGCCCCTTGCGGTCCTCGGGGACCAGGCCCATGCCCTGGGCCATGGCGTCGTCCGGGGAGCGGATGGTGGCCAGCTGGCCGTCGATCCAGATCTCGCCCGCCTCCACCGGGTCCACGCCGAAAATGGCCCGGGCCAGGTCCGTGCGGCCGGAGCCCACCAGCCCGGCCAGCCCCAGGATCTCCCCGCTGTAGAGCTTCAGGCTCACGTGCCGGAGCCGGGGCGGCCGGTGCAGCCCCCGCACCTCCAGCTTCAGGGGGCCGCGCCCCTTGCCCGGGGGCGGGTAGATGTCCTTGATGCGGCGGCCCACCATCAGCCGCACCACCTCCTGGGGGGTCAGCTGGTCGATGGGGCGGGTGTCGATGTGCTGGCCGTCCCGCATGACCGTCACCCGGTCGCAGATCTGGAAGATCTCCTCCAGGCGGTGGGAGATGTAGATGATGGAGACGCCGTGGGCCTTCAGCGTCTCGATGAGGCGGAAGAGGATCTCCGTCTCCCGCTCGGTGAGGGCCGAGGTGGGCTCGTCCATGACCAGCAGGTCCGCCTCCAGGGAGAGGGCCTTGGCGATCTCCACCATCTGCTGCTGGGCGATGGTCAGGTTCCCCACCCGGGTGCGGGGCGGCAAGTCGATGCCCAGGCGATCCAGCAGGGCCTGGGTCTGGCGGTAGAGCTCGTCCCAGCGGACCGTGCCCAGGGGCCCGGCCGGCTCCCGGCCCAGGAAGATGTTCTCGGCCACGCTCATCTCGGGCAGGACGGCCAGCTCCTGGTGGATGATGGCGATGCCCAGGAGCTGGGCGGCCCGGGGGTTGGGAATCTGGACCGGGCGCCCCTTGAACTCGATGTGACCGGCGTCGGCCTGGTAGACGCCGGTGAGGATCTTCATCAGGGTGGTTTTGCCCGCGCCGTTCTCCCCCACCAGGCCGTGGACCTCCTGGGGGAGCACCTCCAGGGTGACGTTGTCCAGGGCCCGGACACCGGGGAAGGTCTTGGTGATCCCCACCATGCGCAAGATGGGCGTGCCGGTGTCGGTCATGGGTGTGGGAGGAGAGAGCCGGGGCTCAGGGGGCCGGGCCCCGGCTCGGGATGGACTAGGCGGCTACTTCAGGGTCTCCGCGGTGACCAGGGCCAGGTCCACCGGGATGTACTCGGGCACGTCCTCGCCGTTCAGGTACTTGACCGCAGTCTCCACGGCCAGGCGGCCCATCTCCCCGGGCTGCTGGGCCACGGTGGCGGCCAGCTTGCCCTCCTTGATGGCCTGGATGGCGTCGTCGATGGCGTCGAAACCCACGAAGACGATCTCATCGGCCCGGCCCGCGGCCTCCGCGGCCTCGATGGCCCCCAGGATCATCTCGTCGTTGTGGGCGAAGACCCCGTCGATCTCCGGCTGGGCCTGGAGGATGTTCTCGAAGACGGTCAGGCCCTCGGCCCGGTTGAAGTTGGCGGTCTGGCGCGCCACGATCTCGATGCCCGGGCAGTTCTCGCTCATGTACTCGTTGAAGCCCTTGCCCCGATCCCGGGCGGCGGAGGTGCCGGGGATGCCCTCCAGCTCCACCACCTTGCCCTCGCCGCCCAGGGCGTTGCAGAGGAACTCCGCGGCCATGCGGCCACCGGCCACGTTGTCCGAGGCGATGTGGCTGACCACCTCACCCCCGGCCGCGCTGCGGTCCACGGTGAAGACGGGGATGCCCGCCTCGTTGGCCGCCTCGATGCTGGGCACGATGGCGTCCGCGTCCGTGGGGTTGATGAGCAGGGCGCTCACCTTGGACTGGATCAGGTCCTCGATGGCCGAAGCCTGCTTGCCTGGATCGTCCTGGGCATCCACCACCACCAGCTTGACCCCCGCGGCGTCCGCGGCGGCCTGGGCCCCGTCCCGCAGGTCCACGAAGAAGGGGTTGTTCAGGGTGGAAAGGGCCAGGCCCAGGGTGATCTCCCCACCCTCTGCGGGCGCGGCCTCCTCCGCAGGGGCGGCCTGGGGTGGTGGCGGCGCGGCGCAGGCGCTGACGATCAAGGCCATCACCAGGAGCAACGCTGGGAACAGAAAACGGCGTTTCATGATTCTACCCTCCTTTGAAGGTTGGAATGTGAGACACTTCGGAACACAACCGAACAGCAATCGAACGGATCCACAGGAAGGCAGGGGAAGCCTTGGAAAAAGGCGGAAAGACACAGGAACACCGGGCTACTTGCGGTGGATCAGCAAGGCCAGGGCAATCACGGCTCCCTTCACCAGCTGCTCGTAGAGGGAGGAGATGTTGAGCAGGTTCAGGCCGTTGTCCAGCACGCCGATGATCAGCGCGCCCAGCAGGGTGCCACCCAGCCCCCCCACGCCGCCGCTGAAGCTGGTGCCCCCCAGGACCACCGCGGCGATGGCGTCCAGCTCGAAGGCCACGCCAGCCGTGGGCTGGGCCGAGTTGAGCCGGGCAGTCAGGATCATGCCGGCCAGGGCGGCCAGGAGACCGGCCACCAGGAAGACCAGGGTCCGGTAGCGGTCGATGGAAATGCCCACCAGCCGGGCCGCGGTGGGATTGTTGCCAATGGCGTAGATGTACTCTCCGGCCTGGGTTCGCTTCAGGATCAGCCAGCCCAGGACGAAGACCACCCCAGCGATGAGCACCGGCGCCGGGATCCCCGCCACCTCGCCCCGTCCCAGGGCCCGGAAACCGTCGGGCAGGCCGGTGATGGGCCGCCCCTCGGTGTAGAGCAGGGCCGCGCCCCGGGCGGAGGTGAGCATCCCCAGGGTGGTGATGAAGGAGGGCACCCGGAACTTGGCGGTGATGACCCCATTCACCGCGCCCAGGAGCGCCCCCAGGGCCAGGCCGATGAGGATGGCCAAGGGAATGGGCAGCCCTTTCTGCAACATGTCCGCGGTGACGATGCTGGTCAAGGCCAGGACCGAGCCCACGGAGAGGTCGATCTCGGCGATGAGGATCACGTAGGTCATGCCCACGGCGATGATGCCGTTGATGGTGATCTGGCGCAGGACGTTGACGATGTTGGGCAGGGTGAGAAAGCGATCCGAGAGCAGGCTCAGGGCCACGCAGAGCAGGACGAAGGAGATGGCGATGCCGAAGCGCTGCAGGATGGAGCCCAGGCTGTATCGGTTCATGGACGATCCCCGTCAGAAGGTCACGCCAGCCACCAGGATGATGTTGGCGTAGGGGGTGAACTCGCCGGTGCGGACCACGGCCCTGCTCTGGGCGGTTCGCTCCTTGAACTGGGTGTGGGGCAGGGCCGCGGCGATGGGGATGCCGTCCAGCACCTCCAGGAGCTGCCGATGCAGCTCCGGGCTGACGTCGATCATCTCCTCCGCGATGATGGCCGACTCCACCTGCAGCTCGTCCAGGACCACGGCCAGGACGTCCAGGAAGCTGGGCAGGCCGGGCTTCACGATGAGCTCGATGCGCTGGGGGCCGTCGGGGATGGGCAGGCCAGCATCGGCGATGGTCAGGGTGTCCATGTGGCCCATGCGAGCCACCACGCTGGCCAGCTCCGCGTTCAGGATGCCGCGTTTCTTCATGGGGCGCTCCTCCCGATGGGTGATGGGATCCCGATGGGCGACAAAAGCCAGGGGCAGGGGTGTCCCTGGGCGTTGCGAGCCGCCAATCCAGACAGGGCAGTTCAGTCAGGGCAATCCAGACAGGACCGGTCAGACAGAAAGAGATGCGGAAATGGGGGAAGCCACGGGGGAGCTGTAAACGTTTTCAAACAAAATATAGCACGGGGGCCTTGGCTTGTCAACGGGGACGCGAAAAGAGCTGGCAGGTTTTTTGGAAACCCACCAGCTCTTCTCCTTGGGCCTGTCGGAGATGGCTCAGGCTGTCTGGGGCTCGCCCAGCCCGGCCGCCTGGCGCAGGAGCTCCACCCGGTTGGTCTGCTCCCAGGGGAGATCGATGTCGTCCCGGCCGAAGTGACCGTAGGCCGCGGTCTGCCGGTAGATGGGCCGGCGCAGGTCCAGATCCCGGATGATGGCGCCGGGGCGCAGGTCGAAGTGCTCCTGGATCAGGGCCGCGATGCGCTCATCGCTGATGCGCCCGGTGCCGAAGGTCTCCACGTTGACGCTCACCGGCTGGGCCACACCGATGGCGTAGGCCAGCTGGATCTCGCAGCGATCCGCCAGGCCGGCGGCCACGATGTTCTTGGCCACCCAGCGGGCCGCGTAGGCGCCGCTGCGGTCCACCTTGGTGCAGTCCTTGCCGCTGAAGGCGCCGCCGCCGTGCCGTCCCATGCCGCCGTAGGTGTCCACGATGATCTTGCGGCCGGTGAGGCCCGCGTCCCCCATGGGACCGCCCACCACGAAGCGGCCTGTGGGGTTCACGAAGATGCGCATCTCCTTGTCCACCATCTCCCTGGGCAGCACGGGATCGATCACCTTCTCGATGATCTCCCGCCGGATCTCTTCCTGGCTGATCTCCGGGGCGTGCTGGGTGCTGATGAGCACAGTGTGGATGCGCTTGGGCTTGCCGTAGCTGTACTCCACGGTGACCTGGGATTTGCCGTCCGGCCGCAGCCAGGGCAGGATCCCCTGCTTGCGCACCTCGGTCAGGCGGCGGGCCAGCTTGTGGGCCAGGTAGATGGGCATGGGCATGAGGGTGTCCGTCTCGTTGCAGGCGTAGCCGAACATCATGCCCTGGTCCCCGGCCCCCACGGCCTCGATCTCGTCGTCCTCCATGTCCAGGCTGCCCTCCTTGTACTCCGCGGCCCGGTCCACGCCCAGGGCGATGTCCGGGCTCTGGGAGGCGATGGCCACCTGGACGCCGCAGGTGTTGCCGTCGAAGCCCTTCTCGCTGGAGTCGAAGCCGATCTCCGTGACCACCTTGCGCACCAGATCGTCGAAGTTGACGAAGGCGGTGGTGGTGATCTCGCCCAGGAGCATGACGTAGCCGGTCTTCACGGCCGTCTCGCAGGCCACCCGGGCCATGGGATCCTGGGCCACGATGGCGTCCAGAACCGCGTCGCTGATCTGGTCGCACATCTTGTCCGGATGCCCTTCCGTCACCGACTCGCTGGTGAAGAGAAGGGAGGGTGATGTCATAAAGGTGTTGCTCATGGATTTTTCCTCCGATGTGATTCGGAACAGCATGCAAGCTTCACAGAGCCCATGATGCGCAGGCGATAAGTCATCCGAGCAGGAGCGTCAGCCCCTGCCCGGAGCCAAGGGGTGGGGCCCACGCTACGTCCCCGTTCCCATGCTCCACTCGTTGAGGTAGGCTTCCTGCTCGGGGGTCAAGGTGTCGATCTGGATGCCCATTGCCTTCAGCTTCAGGGCAGCGATCTCCCGGTCCAGCTCCTCGGGCACGTTGTAGACGTCCGGCTTCAGCTCCTTGCCGTGCTCCAGGAGGTACTCCGCGGCCAGGGCCTGGTTGGCGAAGCTCATGTCCATCACCGCGCTGGGATGGCCCTCCGCCGCGGCCAGGTTGACCAGGCGCCCCTCCCCGGCCACGTAGATGCGCCGGCCGTCGGCCAGGGTGTACTCGTCCAGGGAGTCCCGCACCCGGGTGATCTTGGTGCTCATCTCCCGCAGGGCCACCAGGTTGATCTCCACGTCGAAGTGGCCGCTGTTGGCCAGGATGGCCCCGTCCCGCATGACCTCGAAGTGGGGCCGGTCCAGGACGTGGATGTCACCGGTGGCGCTGCAGAAGATGTGGCCCTCCTTGGCCGCCTCCTGCATGGGCATGACCCGGAAGCCGTCCATGACCGCCTCCAGGGCCTTCAGGGGGTCCACCTCGGTGACGATGACGTTGGAGCCCATGCCCTTGGCCCGCATGGCGATGCCCTTGCTGCACCAGCCGTAGCCCCCCACCACGAAGACCTTGCCAGCCAGGAGCACGTTGGTGGCCCGGATGATGCCGTCGATGGTGCTCTGGCCCGTGCCGTAGCGGTTGTCGAAGAAGTGCTTGGTCATGGCGTCGTTCACCGCGATGACCGGGAACTTCAGCTTGCCCTGGGCGGCCATGGCCCGCAGGCGGATGACGCCGGTGGTGGTCTCCTCCGTGCCGCCGATGACGTTCTCCAGGAGCTCCTGGCGCTGGGTGTGGAGGGTGGCCACCAGGTCCATGCCGTCGTCCATGGTGATGTTGGGGCGGATGTCCAGGACCCGGTGGATGTGGTCGAAGTACTGCTCCGTGGACTCCCCCTTGATGGCGAAGACGGGCATCTCGTAGTAGGCCACCAGGGCCGCGGCGATGTCGTCCTGGGTGCTCAGGGGGTTGCTGGCGCAGAGGGCCGCCTCCGCGCCGCCGGCCAGGAGGATGCGCATCAGGTTGGCCGTCTCCGAGGTGACGTGCATGGCCGCAGCGATGCGAACCCCTTTGAAGGGCTGCTCCTTCTTAAAACGCTCCTCCAGCAAGGCCAGGACCGGCATCTCCCGGGCGGCCCACTCCATGCGGAAACGCCCACGCTCGGCCAGGTTGATGTCTGCGATGTCGTACTTCAGCTCCTTCACTGCTTCGGTCATGAAAAATTCTCCTTGAACTGTTTGGGGGACTGCACGTTTCAGGTTGGTTCAAACTCAGGTCGATTCAAATACAGATTGATCCAAACACAGGTTGATTCAAGCACGGGCTGAGCCAAGCAGCGTGCTGCGAACTCAGGCCGATCCCGTTTCACATGGCACGCCTCACGGCCACCCCCTCCACGTAGGGGCAGTGGACCCGAAAGCCCAGGGCATCGTAGAGGGTGCGAGCCGCCTGGTTGCGCTGGTCCACGTTGAGC
>WGCB01000699.1 GCA_015494005.1 Caldilineaceae bacterium | reverse complement strand
GTCCCGAGCCCCTTTCCCCCCAGCCGGACGAGGCGCCCCAGGAGTTCACCCGCCCCCTCGGCCCCTTCCTGGTGGCGGGCTTCCTCTGGTGGGCTGCCTTCATGGGGGTCAGCGCCATCTGGCCCAACTACGCGGCCCGCATCGGTTTCTCCCCCACCACCATCGGCAACCTGCACGCCCTGGCCGCCTTCCTGGAGGTCCCTTTCATGATGGCGGCCGGCTACCTGGCCGACCGCTTCGGCCGTCTCACCCTCATGTCCTCCGGCCTGTTCGTCTACGGGGGCGTCTGCCTGCTCTGGGCCTTCCTCCCCATGCTGGGCGGCTTCATCCTGGCCCAGATCGCCCGGGGCTACGCCTTCGCCACCATGGAGGTGACCACCACGGTCTACGCGGTGGAGGCCGGCGGCGACGCCCGCCGGGGCAAGGTGGTGAGCTACTACCAGGCCACCGGCTCCCTGGGGCGCATCGCGGGGACCACCGGGGCCGGCAACCTGGCCCAGCTCCTGGGCTTCGTGCCCATGCTCGTCACCGCGACGGGGGTCAGCTGGCTGGCCGGGTTGCTCCTCCTGCCCGCCTCCCGGAAGGAGAAGATCGGCGTCCCTGGTCCGGCGAGCCCGGCCGAGGCGGTCGAATGACAGGCGCAGCCTGGACGGGTCCGATCACGCAATTTCCAGTCCCAAACTCCAATCTCTCCTAGAGGCGCATCCCATGATCACCTTCGATCCCCAACCCATCACCCCGGACTGGCTGGCCCGGCTCCGCCAGCTGACCCGGCCCGAGGATCTGCTGACCTTTTTCACCAGAGTGGCGAAGACGCCCGGCCCCAGCCAGACGGTGAGCTACAGCCGAGGGCGGGCCATCCAGGAGGCGGTGGTGGGCTTCCTGGGGCCGGAGAGCGACCAGTTCCTGGACCTGAACCTAGCCGGGACGGGCAATGTGGCTCTGCGCCTCGCCCCCACGCCTCGGGTCGTCTTCGTGGCCCACGCGGACGAGATCAGCTACCTGGTGGGCAGCACCGGGATCCTCCCTGCCTGCCCGGACGACGAGCGGGGGATCCCTCTGGTTCCCTTCTGCAACCACAACGCCCAGCAGGACTGGCCCGGGAGCGCCTGGCGCTACCTTCCGTCCGAGGGGAGGCTGGCCCAGGTGGCACGAGGGACCATCCGCAGCCGGGAGCTGGCCGGGGTGTGGCGGGCCTGGTTCGTGGCGGAGGAAGGGCAGGTGGCGCCGGGGGATCGGGTGGTCTACGAGACGCCCACCCACTGGGACCCAAACGGGCTGCTGCGGGGCAAGGTGGACAACGCCTTCGGCGTGGCGGCCCTGCTGGCCGCGGCCCGGGCCCTGGTCCACACAGGGGAGCGGCCGCCCGTCTGGTTCCTCTTCTCCGACGAGGAGGAGGGCCCGCCCCAGACCGCGGCCAGCTTCTCCCGGGCCATGCGCCGCCTGGTCCACAGCCTGCCCGTGCCCCCGGAGACCCTCTTCGTGGAGGTGGACGGCCACGAGGTGCCCCACGAGCAGACGCCCGGCCCTGGGGCCTTCTTCGGGGAGGCGGCCAAGCTGGCCCAGGGCGTGGTGACGCCGCCGGACCTCTACGCGCCCTTCCGGGACTTCGCTGCTGGACTGGCGGCCCAGGGGGTGGCCATCCAGGAGAACCGGGGCTACATCTCCCGCAGCGACTCGGTGGCCATCATGGAGCGCTACCGGCACGTGCTCCTCTGCGGCTACCAGGTGCGGGACACCCACTACCGCCACGGCTGGCCCACAGCCTCCATGGATGGCCTGGTGGGCCTGGCCCAAAGCCTGGCCTGCATCGCCCTGGCCGTCCGCTGAGCCCTGCCAGCTCAGAGCCGGGGCAGGGTGATGCCGGTCTGCTTCTGGTACTTGCCCTGGCGGTCCGCGTAGGTGACCTCCGGCTCCGGCCCCTGGAAGAAGAGGACCTGGGCGATGCCCTCGTTGGCGTAGATCTTGGCCGGCAGAGGGGTGGTGTTGCTGATCTCCAGGGTGACGAAGCCCTCCCAGCCCGGCTCGAAGGGGGTGACGTTCACGATGATGCCGCAGCGGGCGTAGGTGCTCTTGCCCACGCAGAGGGTGATCACGTCCCGGGGCACCCGGAAGTACTCCACGGTGCGGGCCAGGGCGAAGCTGTTGGGCGGAATGATGCAGACCTCGCCCTGGTAGGCCACCATGGCGCTCTCGTCGATGGCCTTGGGGTCCACCACGGAGAGGCGGCCGGTGGAGGGGGTGAAGATGCGGAACTCGTCGGCCACCCGGATGTCGTAGCCGAAGCTGCTCAGGCCGTAGGAGACGACCCCCTCCCGGACCTGGCCGTCCACGAAGGGTTCGATCATGCCGTGCTCCTGGGCCATCTGCCGGATCCAGTAGTCAGGTTTGATGGACAAGGGTGGGACCTCCTGGAAAAGTGGGTGGGAAGGTTGGCGATTGGCGATTGGAGACTGGAGATTGGAGATTGGGTGATCTTCGGGCAGACGGGAGACGGAAGACGGTAGCCGTTGGTCCGAAACCAGGGTCACCCGGTCACCCCTGCACGGTCCCTCTGTCCACCCGCTCCTGCACCCAGGCCAGCCGTTTCTGGATGGCCTGGGGGGTGCTGGCCTCCAGGGCATGGAGGGCGCCGAAGCCTTCCACCACGAAGCTGGCGCTGACCGCGCCCATGCAGGCCGCCTGCACGGGATCACCGGTCTGGGCCAGGCCCACCGCGAAGCCCCCGCAGAAGGCGTCCCCCGCGCCGGTGACGTCCACCACCTGGGCCGGGTAGGCCGGCACGTGGACCAGGCGCTCTCCCTCCCGCTGGTAGACCAGAGCTCCCTCCTTCCCCGCCTTCAGGACCACCGTCCCAGGCCCCAGGCGGGCCAGCTCCCGCACCAACTGGGCCGGAGAGAGGGCCTCCCCCAACATCCAGC
>WGCB01000698.1 GCA_015494005.1 Caldilineaceae bacterium | reverse complement strand
GGCCCAGGTAGAGGCGGGTGAAGACGTAGGTGACAAGCAGCACCAGAGCGGCGAAACGGGCAGCGCGGATCAGCTTCATGGCTCTTCCTGACAGGGCTGGGAGGGCCGGGGGCTGCCGCTCGGGCTCTCGTCCATCCGCTGGATCCGCTCCTGGAAACGCCGCCAGTAGGCCTCCCGTTCCGCCGGGCCGGTGGACGGGTCCGGGAAGCGTTGGTCCGCCTTGCGCTGCCCCTGGATCATGGCCGTCTCCATGTCGATCCCGGCCTGGTAGGCCAGCTTGAAGAGCATCACCTGCAGGTCGCTCAGCTCCATGGCCAGGGCCTGCCGCACCGCCTCCTCGTCCGGCGGATCCAGGGGACGATAGCCCTCCAGCATCTGGACCAGCTTGCTCACCTCGCCCAGCTCCTCCAGGGCATGGAGCAGGGTGTGGCTGAGCAGCGTTCTGTCCCAGGTGCGGGCCCGGTCCCACTCTTCTAGCCAGGCTTGGTAGTCGCGGATGTGCATGGAAAGACCTGTCAGGATGGGTTGGTGCGGTCGGTGGCGGCTGTCTGGCGCTGACGCCGCACTCGCTTCAGGAAGTCCACGGACTGCAGATGGCGCTCCAGGATGGTGAGCAGGTAGCGGTGCAGGATGCCCTCCACCGCCTGCAAGGTCTGGGGGCGCAGGCTCAGGGCCTGGACCTTGCGCCAGGGGCTGCGCTGGAGGTGGCGTAGGACTTTCAGCACGTCCTTCTCCACCGGCTCCATGCCCGGTTGCCCTTCCCCGCAGCGGGGGCAGAAGACGCCGCCGGCCTGCAGGTTCAGGAAGTTGGTCACCGGCTGGAGCTCGTCACCGCAGCCCAGGCAGCGGAAGATCTGGGGCTGGAAGCCGGTCAGGCTGAGCAGGCGCAGCTCGAACCAACGCAGGAAGAGCTCACTTTCACCCTGGTCCAACTGGCGGAGGGCCAGGAGCAGGAGGTCCCAGAGAAGCTGGTTCTCGTCCCCCTCCTCGGTGAAGCGATCCACCAGCTCGCAGACGTAGCTGGCCCGGCTGATGCGGCCCAAATCCTGGCGCAGGTGGCGGAAGCTCTCCACCGTCACCGCCTCGGTGATGATGTCCCAGGTGCGGGCCTGGGCCACCTGCAGGGAGGTGTGGGTGAAGAGCTCCAGGTGACCGGCCTTGCGGCTGGTGGTCTTGCGGATGCCCTTGGCGATGAGCTGGAGCTTGCCCAGGCGGGGCGTGAAGACCGTCAGGATGCGGTCCGCGTCCCGGTAGTCCCGGCGGCGCAGGATGACCGCCTGGGTGCGGTAGCTGCGGTTTCGCTCAGCCACGAGGCGTGCGTCCTAGCCAGGGGGAAAGCAGCGGGGGGATGGGCCTACGGTGCACATTCATGCCCGGATTATATCACCGGCTCCTGGGGGGAGCAAGGAAAACGGGAAATGGGGAGGGAGGAACGGGTTAGGCCGGCCGGTAGATCCAGCGGCCCTTCTCGGTCTCCCGGGCCAGGGCCCCCTCCGCCACCAGATGCTCCAGGTGGGCCAGGGTCTCGGCCACCGCGAAGCGGATCTCGTGGGTGGAGAAGTGGTCGTAGGCGAAGACCCGGCGGGAGACCTGATAGGCGTTGCTCCCCTCCTGGGCCACGGCCTGGAACATCTCCGCCAGCCGCTGCCGGTGATGGGCCTCCAGCTCCTGGATGCGGCCGGCCAGGTCCTGGATCAGCCGCCCGTGGCCGGGCAGGGCCACCCTCACCTCCAGCTGGGCCAGCTCCTGGAGAGAGGCCAGGTAGCGGGCCAGGGGCTGGGGACGGGTTCCCGGCCAGAGGCCGATGTTGGGGGTGATGCGCATGAGCACCTGGTCCCCGGCCAGGAGCAGTCGCTCCTCCGGGTCGTGGAAGATGATCTGGTCGTCGCTGTGCCCCTCCGCCTTGATGGCCCGGAAGCGACGGCCGCCCATCTCCAGGATCTGCCCCGGCTCCAGCAGGATCACCTGCTCCGGCGGGGGCTGGACCCGGGCGCGCATCACGGCCATGTCCTCCAGGATCTTGGCCTCCATCTCCGGGGGCAGGCCGCTGCGGGCCAGGTAGTCCCGCATCTCCCCCTGCCACTGGGTGGGGTCCCGCCAGACGTAGCGGGAGAACCAGTCCGTCTCCCGGGTCATGAGGACCGGCGCCTGGGGGCTGCGCTGCTGCAGCCAGCCGCTCATGCCGTAGTGATCCGGGTGGCCGTGGGTGAGGACGATCTGGCGCACGTCCTGGGGGCCGATGCCCAGGCTCTGGAAGGCCTCCTGCCAGCCGGCCCGGCCCAGGGAAGTGCCCAGGCCCGTGTCCAGGATGGTCCAGCCAGCCTCGTCGACCAGGAGGTAGCAGTTGACGCTGTTCAGGGCGAAGGGGAGGGGGAGGCGGACCTGGTAGATGGCCTGGGCCACGGAGGTCACCAGGGCGGTCTGCACGGGTTTCGGCATGGAGGATGTTCGCTTTCTGGGTGGTGGTTTCGGTGCGGACTTCGATGGGAAATGGTGGCGGCACTCCCCTGGTGGAGCGAGGCCAGGGCCCTGGATCGTGCTCGATCCAGGGCCCACAAGGAGAGAACGGATGCCCCGAGCTTTCGGCCTGGCTGACAGCTGGCCCTAGCGGTTGCGCCCGTACTGCTCGTGGCTGGAGACCCAGTCCAGGGCCGAGATGGCCGCGGCCAGGGAGAGCTCCCCGGCCAGGACCGTGGCGGTCACGATCTCCGCGAACTTGCGCACCTTCCCCTTGCCGTAGCAGCCCATGATCTCCAGGCATTCCCGCTGGGTGGGCAGGCCAGTGCCCCCGCCGTAGGTGGCCACGATCAGGGAGGGGATGGTGATGGACATGTAGAGGTCTCCCTCGGGTGTGCCCTCCACGTAGAGGATGCCGGCCGAGGACTCGGAGACGTTGGCCACGTCCTGGCCGGTGGCGATGAAGATGGCCGTGATGGCGTTGGCCGAGTGGAGGCCGTTGTTGTTCACCCCGGACATGAAGGAGCCGATGTTGGCCACCCCGTAATGGTAGAGCAGCTGCTCCGTGTCCACCCGCATGTACTGGTTCAGGATGTCCTTCTTCACCACCGCCTCCGCGGTGACCCGCTTGCCCCGGGTGCGCATGATGTTCACCTGGGAGGCCTTCTTGTCCGTGGCGAAGTTGGACTCCAGGTAGAACTTCTGGATGCCCTTCTCGTCCGTGCGGTAGCTGTCCAGGATCCAGCTGCAGGCCGCGAAGGTGGCTCGGCCCACCATGTTCTGCCCTGCCGCGTCCCCGGTGCTGAAGTTGAAGCGCAGGTAGGCGAACTTGTTGGCCAGGTAGTAGTCGATGTAGAGCAGCTTGGCCACCCGGGACGTGGCCTCCGCCTCCTCCCGCACCTTGTCGATGTTCTCCTCCACCCAGAAGGTGAAATCCCGGGCCGAGGCCGCATCGTTGAAGACGAAGACCGGGGCCCGTTGCATGGCGTCGGCCATGATGGCGCAGCGGACGCCCCCGCTCAGGTTCAGCGCCTTGATCCCCCGGTTGTAGGAGGCCACCAGGGTGCCCTCCGTGGTGGCCAGGGGCACCAGGAAATCCCCCTGGGCGTGCTCCCCGTTCACGTGGATGGGCCCGGCCAGTCCGATGGGCACCTGGGCCGTGCCGGTGAAGTTCTCGATGTTGCCCTTGGTCACGTGGGGGTCGAAGGAGTAGTGGGTCACGTGGTTGAGCTTGACCCCGGCAAACTCCTCCACGAACTTCTGCCGCTTCTTGATGATCTCCTCCGAGTAGTCGTCCTGCTTGTCCCGGGGGATGCGGATCCGGGTCTCCTTCTTCTCCGCCAGGGAGTCCTCCACGCTGAATTTGAGCTTGCCGAAGGGCTCGGTCTGCACCGCGATCCCGATCTTGTGCTTGCCCGGGGACAGGGGCTCCCGTCGCAGGTGGACGGTCACCTCCGCGGCCAGGGGGAAGTCGATGGGATGGTCCCGGGAGACCTGGGTGGCAGGGATCCGGCGGCCATCGGCCAGCTCCAGGGTGATGGCGTCCAGGGGCACGTCCTGGCCGTCCACCTGGATGCCCAGGATCTGGGTCAACTTGGCGTCGGCCAGGCGGTTCTTCAGGCTGAACTTCACGCCCTGGTCGGTGTTTTCCAACGAAGCGTAGGTGTACAGCTGCCGGAGCAACAGGCTGGGAATGAGGGGCATCGCTCTCTCCTTTTTTCAAAACAAGGTTACATCGGGCGGGAGCCCCCACACCCGGCTTCGTGGACCTGGGCGGGGGCGTTCTGGGCTAGGGCTGGATCTCCGTGCCCAGCACTTTCAGGAACTCGGCCAGCCAGGCGGGGTGAGCAGGCCAGGCCGGCGCGGTGACCAGGTTGCCGTCCACGTAGGCCTGATCCACCGGCACGTCCATCCACTTGCCGCCGCAGAGCTGCACCTCTGGCCCCACAGCCGGGTAGGCGGTGCAGGCCCGGCCAGCCAGCAGCCCCGTGGCCGTCAGGATCTGGGCGCCGTGGCAGATGGCGGCGATGGGCTTGTTCGCCTCGATGAAGTGGCGAGTGATCTCCAGGACCCGCTGGTTCAGGCGCAGGTACTCGGGCGCCCGCCCCCCGGGGATGACCAGCGCGTCGTACTCCTCGGGATCCACATCCTCGAACGCCGCGTTCAGGGTGAAGTTGTGCCCGGGCTTCTCGCTGTAGGTCTGGTCGCCCTCGAAGTCATGGACCGCGGTGCGCACCTGGTCCCCGGCCTTCTTGTCCGGGCAGACCGCGTGGACCGTGTGCCCCACCATCTGCAGGGCCTGGAAAGGCACCATGATCTCGTAATCCTCGCCGAAGTCGCCGACCAGCATCAGGATCTTCTTGGCTCCCATTTGTGAAACCTCCTTTGGTTACAGGGATTGGAGAACAGGTTGGTTGGGCCATCCGCTCGCCCTGGCACAGGCCCAGGGGGCGGAGGCGCAGTGAGGTGTCTGCGGGGGATGCGCCTTCAGAATACGCTTTTTTTGTGACGCGTGCAAGCCCTGGTTGTGGCCAGGATGCCGTGACGAGTCGTCGAGCCGCTCGTTTGCGGGGACGGACGGGAAGGGGCAGGGGGCAGCGGAGGATCGCCCCGAATGGCGTTTGTTTTGATGGACTTTGGGCCCATTGTCTGCTAAACTATTGCACACCCCCCGAAAATGGTCTGCCCCCTTCGGCGTGGACCGATCCCTTCCCTGTGCGCATCGCCAGTCCCAACTTCCGGAGTTTGCTATGCCCGTGTTGGCCCCTATCTCTGCCGCGGATCAGGAACTCATGGCCCCCTGGTTGGACGAGCCAGCGCCCCTGCTGCCCATCCTCCACGCCTTCCACGACCGGGACGGCTACCTCTCGCCCCAGGCCCTGGAAGCCATCTCCCAGGCCCTGCGCATCCCCCTGGCGGACCTCTACGGCACGGTGACCTTCTACCATCACTTCTCCCAGACACCGCCAGGACAGCGGGCCCCTCGGGTCTGCACTGGCCCCATCTGCCGGGCCCGGGGCAGCGAGGCCATCCTGGCCAGCCTGGCGGACCAGGACGCCACGCCCATGCCCTGCTCCGGCCGCTGTGACCAGCCCGTGCCAGTGATCATCGGCCACGAGACCCACATCGC
>WGCB01000697.1 GCA_015494005.1 Caldilineaceae bacterium | reverse complement strand
GATAGCCCTCCGCGGAGTAGATGGCCAGGGCGATCCAGATGATGCCGAAGCCGATCATCCGGGCCTGGGTGAAGGGTTCCTTGTAGAGGAGCACCCCCAGGAGAAACTGGAGGGTGGGGGCCAGGTACTGGAGGAAGCCCAGGGTGGAGAGGGGGATGCGCCGGGCCGCCCCCGCGAAGCAGAGCAGAGGCACGGCCGTGGTGATCCCGGTGCCAGCCAGGAGCAACGTGGTGGAGAGGGACGAGCCAAAGGCCGCTTGGCCCTGGCTCCCCAGCCAGAGCAGGTAGCCCAGGGCGGGAAGGAAGAGCAGCGCCATCTCCAGGGAGAGGCCCTCCAGCGCGTTGAGCCGGGCCTGCTTCTTCACCAGGCCGTAGAGGCTGAAGGTGAAGGCCAGCACCAGGGCGATCCAGGGCAGGGCGCCGTAGCTCACGGTCAGGTAGAGGACGCCCAGGCCGGCCAGGCCCACGGCCACCCACTGGGGCAGGCGCACCTCCTCCCGCAGGAGCAGCACCCCCATGAGCACGTTGATCAGCGGGGTGATGAAGTAGCCCAGGCTGGTCTCCACCACGAAGCCGGCGTTCACCGCCCAGATGTAGGTGAACCAGTTGCCTCCCAGGAGGAGGGCCATGACCACGAAGGTGAAGAAGGTGGCGGGATCCGTGCGCAGGGTGCGGATCCACCGCCAGTGTCGGGTGGCGGTCAGCAGCCCGGTGAGGACGAGCAGGGCCCAGACCACCCGGTGGGCCAGGATCTCCTGGGCAGGCACGTTGCCCAGGGCCTTCCAGTAGATGGGGAGCAGCCCCCAGAGCCCGTAGGCGCAGAGGCCGTAGAGGATACCACGATTCATGGGAGCCCTTTCGTTTCGATGCAGTCCATGCCCAGGAGACCATGCCCAGCAGACCATACCCACCCATGGTAGGCCAGGGGCGGGCAGATTGTCAAAACCGGTAAAGGCGGAACGTCCCACCGTTGGCATCGGAGCTCGGGAGCTCGGCCCCGGCCTTGACATCCCTGCTCCACGGGGTACACTGGAGGCAAACAAGGAGACAAGGAGACCGGGAGACTGGGAGACTAGGAGATCCGGAGCGAAGGACAAGATGACCAGATGAAAAAATGAAGGACAGGAGTCGGAAATCGGAATCAGTGGGCGCCGCAAAGCCCCGCTCTCCAATCTCCAGTCCCTGTCTCCACTCTCTTCGATCCCTCGGACCACATCCCCCGTCCCGATAGCTCAACCACCCAATCCCCCCACCACCCTTCCGAGGTCCACCATGACACCACCCAATCTTCTCGCCCAGATCGACGCCCTGCGCTTCCCCGCCCCGCTGCCGGAGAAGCTCCTGGTGGTGGAGCAGCGCTTCGATGCGCCCCGGGTGGCGGACATCCCCGTCGGGGTGACCCAGGCCCTGACCGAGAGCGGCATCCTGGCCCGGATCCACCCGGGCGAGCGTGTGGCCGTGGGGGTAGGCAGCCGGGGCATCGCCAACCTGCCCGCCATCGTCAAGGCCACTCTGGAAACCCTGCAGCAGGCCGGGGCCAAGCCCTTCATCGTCCCGGCCATGGGCAGCCACGGCGGCGCCACCGCGGAGGGCCAGAAGGAGATGCTGGCCAGCCTGGGCGTCACCGAGGAGGCCATGGGCGTGCCCATCCATGCCACCATGGAGGTGGTGGAGATCGGCCGTATCCCGGATGGGCCGCCCCTCTTCCAGGGCCAGGATTCCCGGGCCGCGGACCACACCCTCCTGGTCAGCCGCATCAAGCCCCACACGGACTTCCGGGGCAAGCTGGAGAGCGGCCCCTCCAAGATGGCGGTCATCGGCCTGGGCAAGCAGCAGGGCGCCGCGGCCATGCACAGCGGCGGCGGACGCAACTTCCAGCGCTACCTGGCGCCGGCCGCCCGGATCTATGAGACCAATACCAACTTGTTGGGCGCGGTGGGCATCGTGGAGAACGCCTACGACGAGACGGCGGCCATCGTGGGCCTCACCGCCGAGGAGATCGGCGGCCCCAAGGAGGAGGAGCTCCTGGAGCAGGCCAAGAAGCTGCTGGCCAGCCTGCCCTTCCCGGCCATCGACGTGCTGGTGGTGCAGCGCCTGGGCAAGGACATCAGCGGCACGGGCATGGACACCAACGTCATCGGCCGCCTGATGATCCCCCGGCAGCCCGAGGAGTTCGGGGACGTGGACGTCGCGGTCATCGCCCTGCTGGACATGACCGAGGCCTCCCACGGCAACGCGGCGGGCATGGGCCTGGCCAACGTGACCACCGCCCGCCTGGTGCGCAAGGTGGACTGGGCTGCCACCTACACCAACTCGGTCACGTCGGGCATCTTCGGCATGCAGCGGGTCCACATGCCCATCACCATGGCCGACGATCAGCGGGCCCTGGAGGTGGCCCTCCGGGGCTGCGCGGAGCCGCCGGAGACGGCCCGCATGGTCTTCATCCGGGACACCCTCACCCTGGACCGCCTCTGGGTCAGCCCCAGCCTGCGGGCTGCGGTGGAGGAGCATCCCCGCCTCTCCATCGCCGGGGAGGTCCCCCTGAGCTTCCAGGGCGGCGTCATGACCAGCCCCTGGGCCCTGGAGGGGTGAGTCCGGACCTCAGCCCGTGGCTCCGCCCCCGGCCAGGAGGGCCACCAGGCTCTCGGCCTGGCCGTGGCTCCCGGCCTTGAGGAGCACCTGCAGGGATCGCCCCTGGCCGTCCACGCCCTGGCAGAGGGGCATGCCCGGCTCCAGCTCGGCCTGGACCACCAGCCGAGCCACGCCCAGCACCCGGAGCAGGGCCATGGCCGTGTCCCCGCCCACCAGGAGCAGGGTGGCCGGCCAGCGGAGTGCCAGGGCTGCCAGCCCGGCCCGGGCCAGACGCTGGGCCCAGCTTCGAGCCTCCGGACCGTCCAGCCGGGCGCCCTCCGGCGGTGGAGGCAGGTGCAGCAGCCAGATCGCC
>WGCB01000696.1 GCA_015494005.1 Caldilineaceae bacterium | reverse complement strand
GTACTCGGGCAGGCTGACCATGGGCGGGCGCTCCCGCTCCCGGATCTCCACCGGCTCCAGGTAGAAGCGATCCGGGCGGTAGCGGATCAGGTTCATGGTCTTGTTCACCTCCTCCAGGAGTCGGACATTGAAGCGCTGCTCCAGCCGGGCGATCACCACCTGGATGATGGCGAAGGACATCTGGGAGAGGGCCCGCAGGGACTGGTTGTGGTGGACCCGCTCCTTCAGATCCACCTGGGCGATGGACTGGAGGCCGAACTTGCCCAGGAAGTCGATGAGCAGGCCCGTTTCCACCCCGTAGCCGGTGAAGAAAGGCAGCTGCTCCAGGGCGCTGCGCCGGCCCGCGTACTCGCCGGAGAGGGGCTGGACCAGGCCGGAGAGCTCCGGGAAGAAGAGGTTGAGCAGAGGACGGGCCGTCAGCTCCGTGACCCGGCCGCCGCCCCCAGCCACCAGCTTGCCGTTGCTGCGCAGGGGGCGGCGATAGAAGCCCTTCACGTACTGGAGCCGGGGCTCCCGCAGCAGGGGGCCCAGCACCCCGTAGACGAAGCGGGGGTGGATGTTCACGATGTCCGTGTCGATCCAGGCGATCAGGTCGCCCTTCAACACGTACAGGCTCTTCCACAGGGCCTCACCCTTCCCGTGGTAGGCGCCGTACTGGGGCAGGATCTCCTGGTGGATGTAGACGGGGATGCCCAGGTCCGCGGCGATCTCCCGGGTGTAGTCCACCGAGCCGGAATCGATGAGCACCATCTCGTCCAGGAGGGGAAACTGCTCCATGAGGGCCGTCTTCACCGTCTGGATCACGTGGCCCACCGTCTCCTCCTCGTTCAAAGCCGGCAGCCCCAGGCTGATGGTCAGCCCCTGCTCCTCCTTGAGCCGCACCAGCTCCTCCAGGTTCTCGAAGTCCCGGCTGTGGAAGGTGTTCTCGGTGAACCACTTGTTCACCACCAGGACCGCGGGCCGCTCGTGCTGGACCGGCAGCGGGGTGGTGCCGTCCCGAGCCCGGCGGCGCCTCTGCCGCTTCACCACGATGACCGTGCCCGGGAACTGCTCGGCGATGGCCTGGAGCAGGGGGCTGGTAATGGCCTCCTCGTGGCTGGTGGGCGCCCCCAGGATCAGGGCCTGGTGCTCCTTGCCCTCCTCCAAGATGGTCTGGGTCACGTCGCCCACGGTGGTGATGGAGCGGTTCAGCCGGGCCAGGTTGCGGACCAGGGTGGCGAAACCGGCCAGCAGGTCGCCATCCCGGGGGCTCTCCACCGGGGCCGGCTCGATGACGTGCAGGAAGGTGAGGGAGGCGTGGACCATCTCGGCCAGGGCGTCGGCCACCCGGATGGCCAGCATGGCGTGGGGACTGTCCCGCACCGGCACCAGGACCCGCTGCACCGCCTCCCAGCCCCGTTGCACCAGGTCCCGGCCGGGCCGGACGATGACCAGGTCACAGGGAGGCGAGGCCAGCCAGGGGTGCTCCAGATCGCCCAGGGCCGTCTCCGGCAGGGCCGAGCTGCTCCACCCCACCACCATCAGGTCGATCTCCTCCTCGTCCACCAGCCGCCAGACCTGGTTCCAGAACTCGGTCGGGGAGCCGGCCTCCTCCTGGATCCAGACGAAGCGGTCGGCCTGGGCCGAGAGCAGCTCCTCCAGGGCGGACGTCTCCGCGGCCTCTTCGCCTGCGGCCTGGGGACCGCCGGTCTGGGGGATCAGCTCCCCTTGGAGCACGAACAGTTCGCCGCTGTGGGCCTCGGTCAGCGCCCAGGCCAGGGGCAGCAGCGCGGCCGCCTCCTGCCGGTTGATCACGGGCAGGAGCACCCGATAGGGCCGCTCTGGCAGCTCCTGGGAGATGGCCTGGGGGCGGGGCTCCTCCTGGGGCCACTCCGGGCTGGGAACGAAGATGCGCACGGTCTTAGGCATGTTGGATCACCTCTTGGATCAGGGGAAGGATCTGGGTTTCAACGATACCACGCCAGGTGAAGCGGCGCAAAACCCGCCGCCGCAGCCGGTAGGCAGGATCCTGGGCCAGGAAGTCAGCCATCTCCTGGGCGATGCGGGCCGGAGATTCCTCCAGGTCGAAGAGGTGGGCCAGCTCCCCGGCGCTCTCCTGGAAGGGCGGGATGCGGCTGGCGAAGATGGGCAGGCGCACCAGCCCCGCCTCCAGCACGGGCATGCCGAAGCCCTCCCGCTGGCTGGGGAAGAGCAGGAGGTCCGCCAGGCGATAGAAATCCGCCACCACCGGGTCCGGGAGGAGGAGGGGCGCGGCTGGATCCCCGCCGTCATCCCGGAGGTGGCCCTGCTCGTAGAGGAAGTGGACCCGGGCTTCCACGCCCAGCTCCCGGCGCAGGCGACGCAGGGAGTCCAGGTAGGCCAGGTTGGTGGGGTTGTGAGGGCCCGGCGGGCCGGTGATCACCAGGGTGGCCTGGGGCAGATGCGCCCTCAGGGCCGCGGTGATGCGGATGGCCAGCTGGATGTTCTTGCGCCGGGTGACCCGGGCCGGGAGGAGCATCAGGGGCTCCGCCTGGAGCAGGTCCAGGCCCTCCACCAGGCGCTGGGTCAGGGGCTCCAGCTTCAGGAAGCCGAAGGCGTCCACGCCCGGGGTGACCACCCGGATGGCCTCCGGGGGCAGGTCCAGGAGCTGGGCCAGCATCCCCCGCCGGTGCTGGGAGACCACCACGTAGGCCACGCCAGGCCAGGGCGTGCGCAGGAGCTCCCAGGGATAGCCCGGGTGCAGCTCGGGGATGTAGAGCTGGTCCAGCCAGGCGAAGTCGTGGGCCCAGGCGATGAAACGGGTGACGCCGGCCTGGTTCAGCCGGTGCAGGGCGCCGGTCAGGGCCAGGTTCTTGTGCAGGGTCATGGCGTTGTGGACGATGCAGACGTCCAGGGAGGCCAGGAGGGGCCGCAGCTCCTGGACCAGGGCCTCCTCCAGCCGGTGGTAGCGCTCCGTCACCTGCCCCTGGGCCAGCTCCCGGTTCACCGCCAGCACGTCCGGGTGGCGAGAGTCCATCCGGGGGATCCGGTGGAAGTGGACCCGGGGGTGGAAGGGTTCCCCTCGGCCGGCGATGATGTGGACCTGGTGGCCCAGGCGGCTCAGCTCCCGGGCGTGGTGGTCCATGGTGATCTCCACCCCGCCCACTACCGGCGGCCCGGAGTAGTGGAGGATGCCGATCGTCCAGGCGGGCTGGGCCATGTGCTGTTCTCCCATCAGTAGAGCCCCAGACACTCGTCCAGCAGGGCGGCCAGACGCCGTTCCAGCACCCGGAAGGAGAAGTAGCGACGGGCCAGCTCGTAGTTGTGCTCCACCATCTCCTGGGCCGTCTCCGGGTTCAGGAGCACCTGCCGGGCCTGCTCCACCGTCTCGTCGGTGAGCACCTGGTCGAAGCCGATGACCTTAAATCCCTTGGGCTGGATGTCGGTCTTGAAGATCTCGTAGGCGCTCATGAGGATGGGCCGGCGGTAGTAGATGGCCTCCAGGAAGGCGTTGCCGAAACCCTCGATGAGGGAAGGATACGTGACCAGGTCCGCCTGCTGGTAGGCGTCGGCCAGGGAGAAGACGGGCTTGCCGTCCGGGGTGCGGCCCCGCTCGTAGCTGATGCGGTCCGCGGCCAGGATCAGGCGCACGCCCATGAGGGCCGCGTACTCCTCCAGGTACTCCTTGTAGGCCATCCCCTCGTCCCCGGCAGAGTGGGAGACCACCAGGACGCAGGGCAGCTCCAGGCGGCGGGCCAGCTCGATGGCCCGTTCGATGCGTTTGCGGGGCACGATGCGGGTGGGCTGGAGCAGAAAGTAGGCCTCGGGCTCGATGCCCAGCTCGCTCCGCAGCTGCCGGGCGTAGTCGTCCAGGGGAGGCGGGGGCGTGTCGAAGTCCATGACGTTGGGGATGAGGGTGGAGCCCACCCCGCCCCGAAGAGCCAGCTGGCGAGCGGCGAAGGAGTTGATCACCACGTGGCGCAGAGGGCGGAGGGTGGGCGGGAAAGCGGCCCGCAGGTAGTCGTCCGCGGAGGAGACGCTGTACCGGCTCCGCTCCCAGTAGAAG
>WGCB01000695.1 GCA_015494005.1 Caldilineaceae bacterium | reverse complement strand
CGGTGAGGGCTGCGGCCACCACGGTGAGCACCACCAGGGCCACCAGCACCTCGCTGAAGATGAACCGACCAATGAGGCTGTTGAGCAGACGATGGATTCGAGTCAACACTACCGGTTATCCGGTCCCACCAGTTTGTACCCCACCCCCCAGACGGTCTCGATGCGCACATCGCTCTCTCGGAGTTCCTTGCGCAGATGGGCCACATGCACGTCCACAGTGCGGGTTTCGCCGTAGAAATCGAAGCCCCAGACCTGTTCCAGGAGCTTCTCTCGGCTCAGGACCAAGCCGGGGTGCCGCATAAGGTAGTGGAGGAGGTCGAACTCTTTGCTGCGCAGATGCACAGGATGGCCGCCCACGGTCACCTCCCATCGGCCCGGGTCCAAGCAGAGATTGCCGATCTGCAGGCGAGGCTCCTCCTTTTCCTGAGCCGACGCGTACGCCCCCACCCGGCGCAGAACGGCTCGCACCCGAGCCACCAGCTCTCGAGGGTTAAAGGGCTTGGTCAGGTAGTCGTCCGCGCCCAGCTCCAGCCCCACGATCTTGTCTACATCGTCGTCCCGGGCGGTGAGCATGATGATGGGGATGTTGCTGCTTTGGCGCACCCAGCGGCAGACCTCCCAACCGTCCATCTTGGGCATCATCAGGTCCAGGACCAGGAGATCCGGCGCGTTTTCCCGAAGTTTGACCAGGGCTTCCTCCCCGTCCTGGGCGGTGATGATGGTGAAGCCTTCGGTGGCCAGGTACATCTGGCAGAGCTCCAGGATGTGGGGTTCGTCGTCCACGAGCAAGATGGTGGCCTGCATGGGGTCCTCGAACGTGTGAGCGGCTTGTGGGGCGCCATTCGCTCGAGGGGCCAGCGAACTGCGCCGGTGTCTGGTTGGGCTGTCAGGTCTCATTATTGTACCGGTCCTTTCCCTTTTCCGCAACGGGTTTCCAGTCCGTCTCCTCGGTTTTCCTGGTTTGCCTTCCTCCCTTCAGGATGAACTCGATCTGTAAAATGGCCATGGCTCAAATGTTAAAAGAGTGTAACCGCTGACCAGTTTCCCCTCCAGGGGCGGACAGGCCCCCAGGCGCCCTCTGGGAGACTAGCTCGGGAACAATGGCCCCCGTCTCAGCGTTGTGACCACATGGGCGCACTTCCTCTCTCCAGGAGAGCGCGTCCCCACCCTGTTTGCCCGGAGTTCTCTTCCGCGCGTATAATGAACGTCCATACGACGAGTTTTATGTCGAACACGCTTGCTACCGCCATCGTCCGCAACCAATGCGGGCCCCAGGTGTTACAGATTGAGGAAGGCATGGCCCGGGAATCGCGCCAGCCGGTGGAATCCCCACCCATCGACGCCCATCCGAAACAGAACTCCACTGCGGCCAAGGGCGCGGGTGAGGTCTCCGCCCCTTCCGGCGTCAACGGCAGCGGGCCACAGGAGGGCGCCCTGAGCCGGGCCCTGGAAAAGCTGCTCATCGAGCAGGCCAAGCAGGATCCCAACGCCTTCGGCACCCTCTACGAGCACTACGTGGACCGGATCTACGCCTACATCTACAACCGGGTGGGCAACGCCCAGGACACGGAGGATCTCACGGCCCGTACCTTCTACCAGGCCCTGACCAAGCTGCCCGACTACGAGGACCGGGGCGCGCCCTTCTCCGCCTGGCTCTATCGCATCGCCCACAACCTGGTGGCCAACTGGCACCGGGACCGCAGCCGCCGCCACTTCGTGCCCCTGGAGGGGCTGAAGATCCCCCTGCTGGATCGCTCCAAGCCAGAGGAGACGGTGGAAAAGGCCGAGGAGATCCACGAGCTGTGGCAGGCCATCCAACGGCTGCCCTCGGACCGGCAGCAGCTGCTGGTCTACAAGTTCGGCAAGCGCCTCTCCAACCTGGAGATCGGGCGGCTGATGAACCGCAGCGAGGGGGCCATCAAGTCCCTCTACTTCCGCACCCTGGCCGCCCTGCGCAAGGAGCTGAGCTCCCAGGACGAGCCTGAGCCGGGCGGGGCCGACTCGAACGGGGCCAGTCCCCAGGAGCCGGAACAACTCCAGGAGAGCCCCAGCCGCTGACTGCCCCCGTTGACCGTCCCTCGTTGACCGTCCTAAGTGAGCATTGGTTCAAGGAATTGGCCCTATGAGCAACCTACCCAGCCGCTTCGCCTCCAAAGCATCAACGTCCGGCCGCCCCGGGAATGGCCGGCCCGCTCCCGAGCTAGAACACCTGCTCCAGGAGGCGGAGCAACGGCTCCGGGCCTTCTCGCAGGCTGCGGCCAGACAGGACCCAGCCGCCAGCCAGGCCAGCTGGGAGGCCCTCCAGGCCACCATGGAGGAGCTGGGGCGGAGTGTCCACTCCTTCAGCCCGTCCCCCCGCTTCCGGGAGGAGCTGCGCCAGGCCCTGCTGGCCACCCACCGCCGCCAGAGCGCCCGGCGAGCCCTCTTCCCCGAGGCCACAGCCGCGCAGAAGCGGGAGGGGCGAGGTGCACTGGCGCTTCTGGGCCTGCTCCTGAGCATGATGATGGTGGCCTGGCTCTGGCAGCGCCGGGTCGGGGGGTGAGGGCTCCTGGCCCTGGACGGACCGGCTCAACCCTGGATCGAAAAAGCCGACCCTGTGCAGAGGCGGGTCGGCTTTTCTGTTGACGCATACCGGAGTCCAGGCGGGGCGGCGGCCCAAACCCAGCTGAACTCAGTAGAGCTTGCTGTGGATCACGTCGATGTACCGCTCCAAGGGGGACTCGGCCGGGCCGGTCGGGCCTTCGCCCACCATCCGAGCCCGAGCCTCCCGGGCGGAGGAGACGCTCACCGGGGTGGGGCCGGCGCCGGGCACCTCGATGCTGAAGGGGGTCTCGGCCTGGCCCAGCTTGAGGACGCCCTCGGCCAGGGCTGCGCCGGCCAGCTCCCGCTGCTTCAGGGCGTTGTTGCCGGTGAAGTTCTTCAGCTGGGTGAGCAGCCCCAGGATGTCGTGGGCCGGTTTGGAGCCCGCGCCGATGACCAGACCGGTGAGGACGATGTCCCAGACCGGAGGCACGGCCGTCATGAGCCCCGGCACCATGGGCTTGACGAAGGTGAGCAGGCGCATGTTGGTGTAGTTGGCCACCACCACGCCCAGGAAGAGACCGGCCAGCAGGCTGGTGCCGCTCTTGAACTGGATGTAGCTGGGCAGCTTCAGGTCGTTGGGACGCCAGCCGGCGAAACGCAGCAGCCCCCACTCGATGTAGTTCCAGCCCACTTCGATGGCCCGCTCCACGCTGGCCGCGGCCGCCAGGATGGGCACCAGGGCCGGCATGATGTTGCTGGTGTCCACCGTGGACTCCTGGAGGACAGGAGCAGCCCAAACGGCTGTCCCGGTCACCGCCAGGATGGCCATAGCCCCGATCAGGCTCAGTCCCAGACGCGGCCCCAGTGGGCCAGGAGCACCCCGCCGCCGGGGATCGGGTCGAGAGATGCCGGATTGTCGCATGGTTCTTCTTCCTCCCACATGTGGATGTTGTTCGTGACCGGAGCTGGACAGTGGATGCCCGTGGCTCCACCCCGCGCCCCCGAATCTTCTACGCCGACTGCACAAAATCGACCAGCAGACGGACGCCGAATCCCGTGGCCCCCTTGGGCGTGATGGGATCCACGTCCTTGTCCGCCAGCACCACCGAGGCGATGTCCAGGTGCGCCCAGGGATACCCCTCGGTGAAATGTTCCAGGAATTTGGCGCCGATGCTCACCCCGCCGTAGCGCCCGCCGCTGTTCTTGACCTCGGCCACGTCGCTCTTGATGAGCTCTTTGTACTCGTCGTACATGGGCATGGGCCAGAGCCGCTCGCCGGTGCGCTTGCTGGCCGCCAGGAGCTGCTCCTGCAGGGCGTCGTCGTTGCTGCAGAGGGCCGCGGCCAGCTTGCCCAGGGCGATGCCCGCGGAGCCGGTGAGGGTGGCCGCGTCCACCACCGCGGCCGGCTGGAAACGAGCCACGTAGCCCAGCGCGTCCGCCAGGACCAGCCGCCCCTCCGCGTCGGTGCTGATGATCTCCGTGGTCTTGCCGGTGATGCCCGCGAAGACGTCCCCCGGGCGATAGGCCTTGCCGTCGGGCATGTTCTCCACGCAGGCCGCCACGCCGATGACCCGCCGGGGGATCCCCAGCCGAGCCACGGCCTCCATGGCGCCGATGATGGCCGCCGCGCCACCCATGTCGTCCTTCATCTTCCACATGTCGGTGGGCGGCTTCAGGCTGATGCCCCCGGTGTCAAAGGTGATGCCCTTGCCCACCAGGACCAGGGGAGCGTCCTCCTCGGTCCCGGCCGGCGCGTGCTCCAGGATCACCAGCTGGGCCTCCTGGGCGCTGCCCTGGCTCACGGCCAGCAGGATGTTCATGCCCAGCTCCCGCATCTCGTCCTCCCCCAGGACGGTGCAGGCCAGGCCAGCCTCCTGGGCCATGGCCTGGGCCCGGCGGGCCAGCTCCACCGGGGTGAGCATGTTGGCCGGTTCGTTGACCAGGTCCCGGGCCCGGTTCACCGCCTGGGCCAGGACAGTCCCGGCCTGGATGCCCTGCTCCACCGAGGACAGCTTGGCGGCGTCGAACTCCACCACGGTGCAGGCCTCCAGGGAGGGCTCCGGCGTCTCCCGCTGGTACTTGCGGAAGCGGTAGCAGCCCAGGAGCGTGCCTTCGGCCACGGCCTGGGCCGCCTCCTGGGGATCCAGGCCGGCCACCCCGGCCCCGTGGACGATGGTGGCGTAGCGCTTGACGCCCTTCACCTTTTCCAGGGCCCGAGCCGCTGCGCCGGCGGCCTGGCGAGCCCCCTGCAGGTCGAACTTCTCCCGCTGGCCCAGGCCCACCACCAGGACTCGAGGCACGGGCAGGCGGCCGTGGGTGTAGAGGAGGGCAGTCTCGTTGCGCTTGCCGGTGAAGTCACCGCTGGCGATGAGCTGGCGGATGGCCCCATCCAGGGCCTTGTCCACGGCGCCGGTGGCGCCTCCGGGCCGGGTCACCCCTTCGAAGAGGTTCACCACCACGCAGTCCGCCTCAAACTGGGCAATGTTGCCTTGGGCGCTCAGGACTTCCATAGATCCAGGTTCCTTTCCAGGCCGGGTGGCAAACCCGCGCCGATTGAGTTCAACGGAGTTTTGAGTTCAAAGGAGTTTATCGGTCAATCGCTGGGCCGCCTCGTCCAGGACCGAATCGGTCTTGCAGAAGCAGAAGCGGGCCAGATGTTGGGCCAGGTGCTTGTGCTCCGGGCTGTAGAAGGCCGAGGGCGGAATGGCCGCCACCCCCACCTCCGTGGTCAGCCAGCGGCAGACGGCCACGTCCCGAGGCTCGGAGGCGTCCAGGGCCGTCTCCGGCACGTCCAGCTGCCGGGTGTCCGCCACCACGAAATAGGAGCCCTGGGGCGCCGTGGGGACGAACCCTGTCTCCTCCAGGACCCGGATCAGCCGGTCCCGCTTGGCCTGGTACATGGCCGAGAGCCAGTCGAAGTAGCCCTCCTCCGGGGCCTGCTCGAAGGCCTGGGCCACGGCTTCCTGCAGGGGGGTGGCCACGCAGAAGGGGATCCACTGGTGGGCCATGAGGATGGCCTTGGCCAGGTGGGGCGGGGCGATGGCCCAACCGATCTTCCAGCCGGTGACGGAGAAGGTCTTCCCCGCGCTGCCCAGGGTGATGGTCCGCTCCCACATGCCGGGCAGGCTGGCGATGCGCACGTGCTCCACCCCGTCGTAGACCATCCACTCGTAGACCTCGTCGCTCAGCACCAGAACATCGTGCTCCTGGACCAGCCGGGCGATGGCCGTCAGCTCCTCCCGATTGAAGACCTTCCCCACCGGGTTGTGGGGCGTGTTCAGGACCAGGAGCCGGGTCCGCTCGGTGAAGGCCTGGGCCAGCTCGTCCAGGTCCAGGGCCCATTCCGTGGCCTGGGCCGCCCCATCTTGGGGGCGCAGGGGCACGTAGATCGGTTCGCCCCCGGCCATGGTCACCGAGGCCGGGTAGCTGTCGTAGAAGGGCTCGATGAGGATGACCTGGTCCCCGGGATCCAGGAGGGCCTGCATGGTGGCGAAGATGGCCTCCGTAGCCCCCGCAGTGACCACGAAGTTGGTCAGGGGGTCCAGAAGGCGGCGAAAGAGAGGGGCATAAACGTGAGCCAGGGCCTGGACCAGGCTCGGGTGCCCGGCGCTGCGGGTGTACTGGTTCCGATCCTGGGCGATGGCCTCCCGAGCCGCCTCCTTGATGAACGCCGGCGCGGGGAAGTCCGGGAAGCCCTGGCCCAGGTTCACCGCGCCGTGCTGGTTGGCCAGCGCGGTGAACTCCGCGAAGACCGTGGGGCCGAAGTGTTGCACCCGGCGGGCCGGTGTGAAGGATGTGGGCGCTGGCGATCGGTGCTGCCGTGAGGCCACAGGTGTTCTCCTGGTGCAGCGGTTCTCTGGGATGGGTCGTGTCTGCCCGGTGTTTGGGCCTGATGATAGCACAAGGGGCAGGGAATGTCACCTCAGGTCGGGGTAAGCCAGCAAGTTTTGTTGCCAGGGAAACCTGGGGCCGGCCAGGGCCAGCCCCATCAGACCGGGCGGGCCAGGAGCCGGCGGAATTCGGCGTCGTCGTCCGGCTCGGCAGGCTCGGCCGCCGTCGCTTCCTCAAGGCCCCGGGCGCCTTCCTCCACGCCCAGCTGCCCCAGGGCCCGGGCCTGGGAGCCCAGGATGATGCTCAGGGCGTAGTTGCGCCGCTCCGTGGGCAGGTCGTTCCAGCCCAGGCCGCTCTCCAGGTGACGACGCAGGTTGCCCGGCCCCCAGTTGTAGGCCACCAAGGTCCAGTAGTACTCAGGATAGCCCAGCTCCTGGAAGTAGTCCCGCAGATAGGCCAGGTAGGCCGCGGCCACGATGAGGTTCTCGTAGGCGTCGAAGGGATCCCGGGCCCCCACTTTGGGCGCCCACTCCTGCCAGGTGCTGGGGATGATCTGCATGAGCCCCATGTCGTCCGCGGCGCCCACCGCGTTGGGATCCATGCGGCTCTCCCGGTAGGCCTGCTCGGCCAGGAGCTCCCAGCGCAGGCCGTATTTCTCGGCCACCTCTTTGAACATCTCTTCGTAGGTCATGGGGGAGGCTCCCTGATGGATCCGGCCCGGTCCGTGCCGAGGCTCACGCTGCCATTATATCCTATTCGCTTTTCCCGGACCAGCCCCACCGCGCGAAAGCGCCAGGGGAGCGTGCCCCTGGCGCTTCAGCTCGGTAGGATCTCCGTCGGGCTCGGGCGAGCCCAGGCGGATTACATCATGCCGCCCATGCCGCCCATCTCACCGCCCGGCATCGGCTGCTCCTTCTCCGGGATGTCGGTGATCAGGGCCTCGGTGGTCAGGATCATGGCGGCGATGGAGGTGGCGTTCTCCACGGCGCTGCGGGTGACCTTCACCGGGTCGATGATGCCGGCCTCCAGCATGTCCACGTAGTCGTTGGCCAGCACGTCGTAGCCGGTGGTCTTCTTGCCCTGCTTGTGGAGCTCGCGCACCTTCTCGATGACCACCGCGCCGTCCAGGCCGGCGTTGGTGGCGATCATGCGCATGGGCTCTTCCAGGGCCCGGCGCAGGATGTTGACGCCGGTGGCCGCATCGCCCTCCAGCGTCACGCTGTCCAGGGAGGGGAGGGCGTTGATCAGGGCCACGCCACCGCCGGGCACGATGCCCTCTTCCACCGCGGCGCGGGTGGCGCTCAGGGCGTCCTCCACCCGGTGCTTCTTCTCCTTCAGCTCCGTCTCCGTGGCCGCGCCCACGCGGATGATGGCCACGCCACCGGCCAGCTTGGCCAGGCGCTCCTGGAGCTTCTCCCGGTCGTAGTCGCTGGTGCTGGCCTCGATCTCCGCCCGGATCTGGTTGATGCGCCCCTTGATGGCCTCGGGGTCGCCGTGGCCGCCCACGATGGTGGTGGAGTCCTTGGTGCTCACCACCTTGTCGGCCTGGCCCAGGTCGTCCAGGGTGACGCTGTCCAGCTTGCGGCCCAGTTCCTCGGTGATGACCTGGCCGCCGGTCAGGATGGCGATGTCCTGGAGCATGGCCTTGCGGCGATCACCGAAGCCCGGGGCCTTGACCGCCAGGGCGTTGATCATGCCCCGCAGCTTGTTGAGCACCAGGGTGGCCAGGGCCTCGCCGTCCACGTCCTCGGCGATGACCACCAGCTCCCGCTTGCCCACCTGGATCAGCTTCTCCAGCAGGGGCACGATGTCCTGGGCGCTGCTGATCTTGCGGTCGGTGATCAGGATGTAGGGGTTCTCCACCACCGCTTCCATGCGCTCGGAGTCGGTGATGAAGTAGGGGCTCAGGTAGCCGCGGTCGATCTGCATACCCTCGACGAACTCGGTCTCGAAGTCCAGCCCCTTGCTCTCCTCCACGGTGATGACGCCGTCCTTGCCGACCTTGTCCATCACCTCGGCGATGAGCTCGCCGATGGCCGGGTCCGCGGCGGAGATGCTGGCCACCTGGGCGATCTCTTCCCGGGTCTCCACCGGGGTGGCCATCTCTTTCAGGGCCTCCACCACGGCGGCCCGGCCGGCCTCGATGCCCCGCTTCAGCAGCATGGGGTTGGCGCCGGCGGTCACGTTCTTCAGGCCCTCGTCCACGATGGTCTGGGCCAGGACCGTGGCGGTGGTGGTGCCGTCACCGGCCACGTCGTTGGTCTTGGTGGCCGCTTCCTTCAGCAGCTGGGCGCCCATGTTCTGGAAGGGATCCTCCAGCTCGATCTCCTTGGCCACGGTCACGCCGTCATGGGTGATGGTGGGGCTGCCCCACTTCTTGTCCAGGGCCACGTTGCGCCCCTTGGGCCCCAGGGTCGTCTTCACAGCGTTCGCCAGCATGTCCACGCCAAGCTTCAGGTTGCGGCGGGCATCCTCGCGGAAAAGCAGTTGCTTTGCCATCTTGCTTTGACCTCCTCGTGTTCAGTCTCGTCGTTTTGGTTCGACTCGTCTTTTTGATTTGATGATACAAAGTCGATGCACAGGAAAAATCCGCGCACAGAAAAAGCTCGCACGATACCAGAACCGGCGCCTTCCTGGGGAAATGCCCTGCAGGTCGGCTCGGGAACCGGCCCAGGCGCGCCGGCCAGGAAGCGCCCTCGTCAATGCTACGCGGGCTGCTGCTCCACCAGGGCCAGGATGTCACTCTCCCGCAGGATCAGGTATTCCAGGCCGTTCAGTTTGACATTGGTTCCAGAGTATTTGGCGTAGAGGACGATGTCACCAACCTTGACATCCATGGGGATGTGCTCGCCTTCCTCGTTGCGGGGACCAGGACCCACGGCGATCACTTCACCTTGCTGGGGTTTCTCCTTGGCCGTCTCGGGGAGGTAGATCCCGGTGGCCGTCTTCTCCTCCTGCTCGATGGGCTTGACAACGACTCGATCACCCAAGGGCTTCAGAATCATGCATGCTCCTCCTTTCCCTCACAGAAATTTGCTGCACAGAAACAGACTGCTCACAGGTGCGGATGCTACATGCGGCACGTTCGGGCTCTCCGTGTGGATCTCCCCGTGAGCCACGGCAGGGCCCGAACACAAAACATGTTAGCACTCAACGGGGGAGAGTGCTAACATGCATATCATACTCCAGATTTCCCGCCTTGACAAGACCGAACGGGCTTGGAAATATTTGTCTTTTGTTAGAGATCCGTTGCAACGCCGCCCGGGGAGCGAGGAACAGGGGGCGGCTAGGCCTTCTCGGGGTTCTTGAGGAGGGAGCGCACGTACTCGATCATCTCCTCTTCCTCCCGGACATACTCGGCCAGGTGGAAGGCCGCGTAGAGATCCCGGCTGCGGCGGAAATACTCCTCGGCCTGGGCCAGGTTCTTCATCTCCAGGGCCACGTGCCCCAGGTTGTGGAGGGTGGCGGCCATGTCCATCCACGCCCCCCGCCGCTCGGACAGGGCCAAGTCTTTCTCGTACCAGGAGAGGGCCTGCTCGTAGTCCTGCCGGGCGTAGCAGACAGAGCCCAGGTTGTTGTAGCAGGTGCTGATCCCGGTCAGGTCATCCAGCTGTTGGAACGTGCGCAGAGCCGCCTCGTAGGCGATCTGGGCCTGTTCCAGTCGCTCCATGCCCTCCAGGGCCAGGCCCATGTTGTTGTAGGCGCCGGCGATCAAGGGGCCGTGGTGCAGGCGCAGGGCGATGCGCAGGGCCTTGCGATGCTCGGTCAGGGCCTTCTCGTAGCTGCGCAGGCTGAAATGAGCGCTGCCCAGGTTGATGTAGGTGGTGGCCAGGGAGTGGACATCCCCCAGCTGGGCCACCGTCTCGAAGGCGGTCCAGAAATGCTCCAGGGCCCGGCGCGGCTCATCCAGCACCCGGTAGGAGGTGCCCATGTCCGTGTGGACGTAGGCCAGCTCGGCCAGCATGTCCCGCTCGTCGAAGATGCGGGCCGCCCGGTAGAACCAGTCCGTGGCCGCGGCCACCTCCCCCTTGAAGAAGAGCTGCCGGCCGATGTTGTTGAGCAGCCAGCCGTAGGCGCCCACGTCCCCCAGGGCGTAGGCGGCCACGCCCCCCGCGGCCAGCCAGCGCAGGATCCCCGGCGGATGGCGCCAGAAGGCGTAGTGAGCCAGGGCCTTGGCGTACTCCCGGGCCAGGCGCAGGTCGTCCTTGATGTCCGGCTCCTCCAGGGGGATCTCCAGGGCCCCCTGCTCCTCCAGCCGCTCCCGCACCATGCCGATGGGCGAGCGATCCCAGATGCGCTCCACTCGGTCCGTGAACCAGTCCGCGCCTAGGTGGATGTTGCCCCACTCCGCGTCGATCTCGGTCCAACGGTGCAAGGGCAGCTCCTGGTAGCGCTGGGCGAAGCGCAGGTAGTAGGTGGCGTGGGCCCGGTCCCACTCCTCGCCCAGCATCACCGCGCCCTGGGCCAGGTAGCGGCGGACCACCGGCTGCACCACGATGCGCTGGCGGAAATTGTCCTCCTCCACCAGGGCCCGCTCCACCAGGGCCTGCCGGGTCTCCGCCAGCTCCTCGTCCGTGCCCAGGCCCTGCCAGAAGAGCTCCCGCAAGGCGGTGAAGGTGGCCCCGCCCGCGGCCCGCACCAGCCGATCCAGCAGGGGGCCGGCCTGGGGCCAGAAGGCGGCGAAGTTCTCCACCGCGTAGGCGGCCAGGGCCGAGACCCGCAGCACGCCGCCGTAGCGGGGCAGTTCCTGCAGGAACCGATCCACCTCCAGCCAGTTGCCCAGGTCCAGGAGCAGGCCCAGGACTAGGCGCATGCTCAGAGGACGCCCGCCGGTCTGGCTGTGGAGGGCCTCCAGCTCCCGCAGGGCGATGCCCCGGACCAGCGCCGGCGCCCGCTTGCCCACGAACTCCGCGCTCTCCTCCAGGGTGAGCCCGCCCAGGTGCAAGTGCCGCTCCCCCACCAGGTTGGCGATCTGGGGGTGGAGGTCCCGGTCGATGAGGAGGATGCGGGAGTGGCCCTGGGTCTCGTGCAGGTGGCTGATGATGTCCACCAGGGTGCGGATCTCGTCGGGCGTGGCCCCGGAGAGTTCGTCCAGGATGAGGAGCCGACGGCGGCGGTAGAGCTGCTCCAGGATGCCGATGCCCCAGCGCTCCTCGCTCACCCGGGTCAGGGTGGTGCCCAGGACTGTGTCCAGGGTGCGGACGATGTCGTAGAGGCGGAAGCGGTCCGGGCCGGCCGCGCCCACCCAGATGATGCCGTCGGAGAAGTGGTGGATGTTGTTCCAGGCCGCGGCGGTGGCCAGGGTGCTCTTGCCGTTGCCCTGGTTGCCGCTGATGGCCAGCGCGGTCTGGCCGCCGGCCTCGGTCAGCCACTGGTGCAGGGTCAGCAGTTCGGGCTTGCGGCCACTGAAGCCGGCCAGGCGGTAGAGCCCCAGGTTGTGGGGAATGACAGGAGTCTCGTGATCTGGCGCTGGACTGTCGCGTGTCGAGCTCTCTGGCATGGGTGGCACCACGGGTTCGTCGCTTCTAGAGGTCGGGTGGACCGATCCGGCAGTGGGCCGGATCAGGCCATGAACGAATCGGACAACACCAGGCAGGGATACTCGCTGTTGACGGCGATCTCGTAGTTCAGGGCTTCCTTCAGGGCGCCGCCCCCCTCCATCAGGCCCAGGCTGTCGCCCCCCGCAGAGGGGGAGAGGAGGATGATGTCCGGCAGGATGCGCCGGGCCAGCTGGTTGATGTTCAGGGGCGTCACGTTCTCCACGTGATCCACCCGGTCGATGAGGCCCTGCTCCACGGCAAAGGGCCGGGGCGACGGATCGCTCACCACCACCTCGATGTCCGGGTTCTTGCGCAGCTGCCGCAGAGCGCAGCTACCGATCTGATCCGCACCGATCAACCAGACGCGCATGGTTTCATCCCTTCACTCCTGGGGAAAATGCCCCACTTCTCGCTCCGCATTCCTCGCTCCGCACTCCACACTCGCTAGATCCAGCCCAGGCTACTCATCGCGTAGAAGAAGATCCAGATGAGGGCGGCCCCGGGCAACCCCACCAGGAAGCCCCCCCGGGCCATGTCTTTGGGCGTCACCGCGCCGGTGACCGCCACCAGGGTCATCCGAGCGGAGGCGCCAGGGGTGGCGAAGGCCAGGGCCAGGGTCATGATGGTGGGCAGCAGGATGCGCACGGGATCCAGCCCGCTGGCCTGGGCCACGGTCACCAGGATGGGCGCCAGGATGGAGCCCAGGGTCACGTTGTTCATGAACTGGGTCAGGGTGAAGGCCAGGAGCACCAGCAGGGTCAACACCACCGCGTAGGGCAGGCCCTGGAGGATGGGCGCCACCATCTGGGCGAACCACTCCCCGGCCCCGGTGGTGGTCAGCGCGTTGCCCAGGGTGAGCCCCGCTCCGATGACGAAGAAGACGCCCCAGTTCACGCCCCGGAGATCGTTCCAGTTCACCACTTCTTCCAGGGAGAGGAGGGCCACCGCACCGATGGCCACCACGGTGCTGCTCAGCAGGGTGGGAGGCAGGTGGAGCATCTTCTCCAGGGAGGAGCCGCTGATCCAGAGGAAGACGGCCCCCACCAGGACCGCCACGGTTTCCCGCTGTGGGCCGTTGAGCCGCCCCAGGCGTTCCAGCTCCCGCTGGGCCGGTTCCGTGTCGATGGAGAGCCGGGGCAGGCGGAAGACCCGGGGCAGAAGGAACCAGGTCACAGGCAGGAGCAGGGCCACCAGGGGCAGGCCATAGCGCATCCAGTCCAGGAAGCCGAAGGGCTGGAGCTGGCTCAAGGTGCCGCTGGCGATGGCGTTCTCCCCACTGCCCATGATGGTGGCCATGGCCCCGATGCTGGCGCTGTAACCGATGGCCAGGATTAGCACCTTCAGGGCCTTGCGGTTCTCCTCGGACTGCTTCACCTGCTGGGCGATGGTGATGGCCACCGGGATGAGCACCGCGGCAGTGGCCGTGTTGAGTACGAACATGCTCAGGGCCCCGGTCATGAGAATGAGGCCCAGGAGCAGTTTGGTGAAATCCCCCTGGCTGCGCACGATGGCATAGAGGGCCATGCGCCGGGTCAGGCCATGCTTGCGCAGGGCCTCGGCCAGGAAGAGGCTGCCCAGGATCAGGAAGAGCACCTTGTTGCCGAAGGGGGCGAAGGCCGTGCCCACCTGGGCGATCCCCAGGGCGATCTGAGCCACGGGAACCAGGAGGGCGGCGATGGGCAGGGGAGCGGGCTCCAGGGCCAGGATGGCCCCGGTGAAGACGAAGAGGGCCAGCGCCCGGTGACCGGCCAGGCTCAGCCCCGGGGGCGTGGGCAGGAGCAGCACCAGGGCGGTCAGCCCCAGCACGGCCAACATGCGACGCCAGTCGAAGACCTTGCGCACCCCGGCCTGGATGGGCTGCTGCAGCACCTCCAGGGGCGTCACTCGGCGACGGATGCGCCGCTTGGTGGCCACGGTGCGGGTGGCGGCCCGGGCCCGGACCACCGATTCGGGCAGGGGAGGCTTGGTGGTGGGGGCCGGTCGAGTGCGGCGATCCGCTTCCGAGGCGCCGCCAGGGAGAGCGGGCTTGGGCTGAGGTTGGCCGATGGTGACGGTGCGGGGCAGGGTGGATTTCAGGCGGGTGCGCTTGATGGTCATGGTCGTTGGCGTGCGGGGAAGCGGCTCACAGGGCCTCTGGATCGGGGGTCCTGGGCGCCGTCACCGGTGGATCACTGGCTGCACAGGGAGAGGCCTTCCAGGGCAGGAGGCGTGTCTGGGTCGATCTCCAGGGCCTTCTGCAGCCAGGGGATGGCCTTGTCGCATTCTCGTGGTTTCTTGTAGATGTAGGCCAGGCCCAGGGAGTAGTAGAACTCGATGCGGGCTTGATCTCCCAGAAGCTGCATGGCCTGCTCCAGGGTGGGGGCGGCCTTTTCGTAGTTGCGGCGCTTGTAGTAGGCCATGCCCAGGTGGGCCATGGCCAGGCCGTTGTCCGGCTCCACCTCCACCGCCTTCTCCAGCACCCGCAGGGCCTGGAGGGAGTCGCCGCTCAGGTAGAGGCCCCAGCCCAGGGCATCCAGGGTGGTGCCTGTCTCGGCCACCTCCGTGGCCTTCTGGTAGGTGGCCAGGGCCTCGTCCCATTCGCCCAGGGCCTGGTACTGGCGCCCCAGCTCGATGTAGAGATCCACCCGCTCCGGCGCCAGCTCGATGGCCTGGGAATAGACCCGGATGGCCTGGTCGTACTCCCCCTGGAGCTCGTAGAGGTAGGCCTGGTTGCGCAGCGCGGTGACGTTGTTGGGATCCAGCTCCAGGGCCTGGTCCAGATACTCCTGGGCCCGGGGCCAGTTGCCCACGTCGCTGTAGATCTCCCCCAGGACGGCCAGGGTCTCCGGGTTGTCCGGGGCCAGATCCAGGGCGTCCAGGGCGAAGTTGATAGCCTCCTCGTACTCCCCCAGCCAGTCCAGAACCCGGGCGTAGACGTTCAGGGCGTCCACGTTCTCCGGCTCCACGGTCACGGCCTTCTTGGCCAATTCGTAAGCCTGGGGAATGCGCCGCTCCATGAGGTAGATCTGGGCCTGGGCCACCAGAGGATCGGCCTTGTCGGGCTCCAGGCGAGCCATCTCCTGGTAGGCGGACAGGGCCTCGGGGAAGCGGCCAGCCACCAGGTGACTCTCCGCCTCGGCCAGCCAGGACACCGCGCTGCGGGTGGGGGTCGGCGTGGGCTGCAGGGGCCGGTTGACCAGCCATTCTGGGCGGCGAACGTAGAAGTAGGACGCGATGAAAATGGCCACGATGAGCCACCAGAGCCGGCCGTTGCTGCGCCGCCGTTTGGGTTTGTAGGTGCGATCCAGGTACATGCCTGAGATTATAACAT
>WGCB01000694.1 GCA_015494005.1 Caldilineaceae bacterium | reverse complement strand
GGACGGCGCCCTCTACAGCCTGCCCGAAGATCTGGTCATCGAAGGCTGGCAGGTCGCCTTCGACAACGACGCCGGGGACCAGATGGCCATCGTCAGCTTCACCCTGCCCGGCCAGCGCTTCGACGAACTGGAGCCCGTCGCCCGGGGCATCATCGCCGGCTTCCAGTTCCCCTAGGGGGTTCCATGCCCGCTCCCATCCCGCCCGGTTACACCCGAGGCCCCATCCTCTTCGTCGGCCCAGCCCAGGAGCGGGCCGCGGAGGAGCAGCTCCTCCAGTTCTTCTGGGAGGAGGCCGGGGCCTACGGCTCCCGCATCGTCATCGTGCCCCCGGGGGACGACGACCGGGCCCTGGCCCAGCGCTACGCCCAGCTCTTCACCGAGTGGGAGTCGGATTCGGTCCAGGTGCTAGCTGTCCCGGACCGAGCCGCGGCCCTGCACCCGGATCACCTGGACGCGGTGACCGGCGCCACTGCGGTGCTGCTCCTGGGGAGGAATCCGGTGCGTCTGGCCAGCCTCCTGGGCGGCACGCCTCTGGCCCAGGCCATCCGCCGGGCCAACGCCCGGGGAAAGGCGGTGGGCGGGGTGGCCGGCGGCGCTCAGCTCCTCTGCGAGCACATGATGGTCGTCCCCGGGCCCGCCCTGAGGGACCGCCCCTTCCTGGGCCGCAACGGGGTGCAGCTGGCCCCAGGGCTGGGCATCACCAACCGGGTGCTCCTGGATCCCTGGACGGACCCGGCAGCGGAGCCGGTGGGCAGCTGGGCCCGGCTGGCTCGGCTCCTCCAGGCCGTGGCCTACAACCCCTTCCTGGTGGGGGTGAGCCTGGACCCGGCCGCCGGCGGGGTCATCTACCCGGACAACACCCTGGAGATCTTCGGCTGCCAGAGCGCCCTGCTGGTGGACGCGGCCGGCATGACCTATACCGACGTCCACGAGCTGGGCAAGACCAGCCCCATGAGCCTGCTGGGCGTCCAGGTCCACGCCCTGGGGCCGGGGTTCACCTTCAACCTGAACCAGCGCACAGCCCATCCGCCGGAGGAGAGCGACATCCCGGACAGCGCCGTTCCGGACGAGCGCACCACCATGTGATCACCGAGCCGACATCGTTCAACCCGTGTGCTTCAACCCGTGTGCCAACCACGCAAGGAGGCTTTCATGTCAACGATGACACCCATCACCCAGGATGACACCACCTTCCCCAAGCAGATCCGCATCCGCGGCCCCCTGCCCGGCCCCAAAGCCGCCGCCTACATCCAGCGGGACGAGCAGGTGACCAGTCCTTGCCTGGGCCGGGTCTACCCTCTGGCCCCGGAGCGGGGCCAGGGCTGCTGGCTCATGGACGTGGACGGCAACGTCTTCCTGGACTTCTTCGCCGGCATCGCCGTGGCCGCCACGGGACACGCCCATCCTCGAGTGGTGCAGGCCGTGCAGGAGCAGGTGGCCCGGCTGATCCACGCCGGGGGCAGCGACGTCTACAGCCCGGGCTACGCGGAGCTGTGCGAGAAGCTAGTGGAGCTGGCGCCCAAGGGGGAGTACACCGGCGGCTGGAGGGTCTTCCTCACCAACAGCGGCACCGAGTCGGTGGAGGGCGCGGTGAAACTGGCCCGCTACCACACCCGTCGCCAGCGGGTCATCGCCTTCCGGGGCGCCTTCCACGGCCGCACCATGGGCTCCCTGAGCCTGACAGCCAGCAAGGCGGTCCAGCGCAACGGTTTTGGTCCCCTGCTCAGCGGCGTCACCCATCTGGTCTACCCCAACCGCAACGACTGCCCACCGGACATGGACGAGGAAACCTGGGGCCGGGCCTTCATCCGCCAGCAGCTGGAGGAAGCGTTCGCCACCACCACCCCGCCAGAGGAGGTGGCCGCCATCATCGTGGAGCCGGTCCAGGGCGAGGGGGGCTACAAGGTGCCGCCGGCAGGGTTCTTCCAGGCCATCCGAGAGGTGTGCGACGAGCATGGCATCGTCTTCATCGCCGACGAGGTGCAGACGGGCTTCGGGCGCACGGGCAAGATGTTCGCCATGGAGCAGTGGGGCGTCCAGCCGGACGTGATCTGCATGGCCAAAGGGATCGCCAGCGGTGTGCCCATCGGCGGCTTCATGGCCCGCTCCCACATCATGGACTGGCCCAAGGGGGCCCACGGCAGCACCTGGGGCGGCAATCCCCTGGGCTGTGCGGCGGCCCTGGCCAACATCGATGTCATCCTGGAGGAGGGGCTGATGGCCAACGCGGTGGAGCAAGGGGAGTTCCTCATGGCCAGGTTCCGGGAGCTCATGGCGGAGAGCCGGCTGCTCCTGGAGGTGCGGGGCCAGGGGCTGATGATCGGCTTGGAGATGGCAGACAAGCAGGTGGCCCAGGAGTGGGTGGATCGCTGCTTCCACAAGGGGCTGCTGATCCTCACCGCGGGGGCCAAGTCCGTGCGCCTGAGCCCGCCCCTGATCCTCAGCCGGGAGGAGGCAGAGCTGGGCTTCCGCATCATGCGGGAGACCCTGCTGGAGATGGAGGCGGAGAGGCGGTAATGCGTCGAGGCTTTCCCGCTCTCAACCCAAAGCGAAAGTAGGGCGAGACTGGGAGATGGGGAGACTGGTCTTCCACCGGAGGGACATCCGTCTCCCCAATCTCCAGTCTCTAATTTCAACTCCCGTGCAGTTCCATGTTGGCCCAGATTGGCAATCCAGTGGACAGCAAACGAAAAGCGCCACCCGCGGCTGGGTGGCGCTTTCTGGTTGGCCTGGTACCCCCGGTAGGATTCGAACCCACGACCCTCTGATCCGAAGTCAGATGCTCTATCCACTGAGCTACGGGGGCCTGTCTGGCCAACACACCTGATGAAATTATAGCAGAAAAAGGCGGCCCGAGGCAAAACAAAATCGCTCTGCCCCCATCCCGAGGCAGGCCCGTCAGCTGCCGTCTTCCCCTCCCGGGCCTTGGCCGGTGTGGGCCTTCCGCCAGCGGACCAAGTAGCCGGCCAGGGCGTTCTCCGGGTTCAGGCCCCGCTCCTTGGCCAGGGCCACCAGCCGCCAGAGGAGCCGCCCCAGGGCCTCCTCGTCCGCGCCGGGGCGCAGGAGCGCCGCCAGCCGGGGATCCTCCTGGGCCAGGGCAGCCCGGTCCAGCAGCCCCAGCTTCTCCGCCTTGGACTGGAGCTTGCGAGCCTTCTCCAGGGCCGGCAGGGCCGCGGGGATCTGGTCCAGGGGGCTCTTCTCGGGCGCCTGCCCTTTGTCCGCCCGCTCCTGGGCCTTGATGGCGTCCCAGTTGCGGAAGACATCCTCCACCCCGGCCACCTCCACATCCCCGAAGACGTGGGGATGGCGCCGGATCAGCTTCTGCACGATGTGGCGCACCACGTCGGCCATGCGGAAGCGCCCCTCCTCCGTGGCGATCTGGGTCATCATGGTGACGATGAGGAGCAGATCCCCCAGCTCCTCGGCCACGTGGGCATCGTCCCCCTCGTCGATGGCCTCCAGCACCTCCGCGGCCTCGTCCAGCAGGTCGCTGCGCAGGCTCTCCAGGGTCTGCTGGCGATCCCAGGGGCAGCCCTCGGGCGCGCGCAGGTGGGCCACGATCTCCTGCAGCTCCGTGAAGCTGGCCTGGGGCAGAGGCGGCAGGAAGAGGCTGGTCAGGTGATCGAACCCTTCCTGCCGGTCCAGCTGGAAGAGGGGAAGGGGCTCCAGACGCTCCTCCGGTGTGCCCGCGGCGTGGATCAGCGTCACCGGATGGTCGTCCGGGTAGGCGTTCATCAGGGTCAGCTTCACGTCCGACGCCAGCCAGCGGGCGTAGAGCTGTCCCAGCAGGGCCGGTTGGCCCATCTCCAGGGGCGGGTGGTGGCGCTGGGCCAGGATCATGGCGTCCATCACCTGGCCGCCGTCCATGGGATCCACCTGCACCGCGCCGAAGGAGGGTTCCACAAAGCTGGCGCCTCCCAGGACCGCCACGGAGAGGCCGGCCTCCCTGGCCCTCTCCTGGATGAGCCGGGTGGTGGCCTCCCCCACCCAGGGATGCCCCGGCACCGCATAGACCACCGGCCCTTCCCCCGCCGCGGCCAGGACCCGCTCCGCGATGGCAGCGTAGACCTCTGGGAAGGCCTGGTGGCGCTCGTAGAGATCGTCGCAGCTCTCCAGGGCCAGGTGACGGGCCAGCTCCTCCACGCCGGGATGGCGGCGGGTGCGCAGGATGATCCGCGGGGCCTGGTGCAGGGCCTGCCAGACGGCCAGAGGGATGTTTCCCGCGCCGCCCGGTCCCAGGCCGACGATCAGGATATCCGCGGATGGCAGGGTCACCTCGGGCCAGGGTGGGGTTGGAGTTGGTCGCTTGCTCACTCATGGGTTCCTCGCCGATGGGTTGCTTCGCATGTTTGGCTTGCTCACCTGATTGTTCTTGCCTGCATGGTTTGCCCACGCGATTGTAGACGCTTCGGGGTGGTGGAAGGTTCTGCCTGCCTGGATTGGCCTGGAAAACGGGGCATTTCCGGTCCGCTGCAGGAAGCGAGACAGCAGAGCGGCCCCACCTGCCCAGGGAGCGATCCGGTTCCCCGTTCCCGGCTGCCCTGTGGTATAATTCCCCCAGTTTGACGTGTGCACAGGCCTGGACAAGGAGAAAACAATGGCCCGGAAACGTAGTCGGCGCAAGTTGTCCCGCAGCCACAAGATCTTCTATGCGCTCAGCTTCCTCATCGTGCTGAGCATGGTGCTGAGCCTCATCTACGTGGCGTTGACGCCCCAGTAATTCTCCCATTTCTGCCAGCGGATGGCAATTACTCCCTCCCTGCGGTGAGCCCACGGAGACCAGTCAGCCCCTTCACCGGCCCCCTTCTGTGATGGCCTGGACGGTCTCCGTTTGGCGTTCACCGCCCACCCTGGACGAAAGCCTGCTACCGTGAAGGCCGAAGAGCGGCGTGGACTCCTGTTCGTGGCTCTGGCTGTGCTCCTCTTCAGCACCAGCCCAGTGCTGATCCGCTGGGCCGCCGCCACCCTCACGTCCTTCGAGATCGCTTTCGGCCGCATGCTGGTGGCCGGGGTGGTGGTCCTGGGGGTGGCCCTGGCCCGCCGGGAGCCTCTCCCTGGCCGCAAGGATCTGCCTCGCTTCCTCTTCATCGGCCTGATCACGGCCCTGCACTTCGCGTTTTACATCGCCTCCCTGGAGTTCACCACCATCGCCCACGCCCTGGCGCTGGTCTACACCGCGCCCATCTTCGTGGCCCTCTTCTCCTGGCTCTATCTCCAGGAAAAGCTGACCCCCCGCCAGTGGCTGGGGATCGGCGTGGTGGTGCTGGGCGTGGCGGTGCTGGCTGGCTTCGAGCCCGCCTTCAACCGGCGCATGCTCCTGGGGGACGCCCTGGCGGTGGGCAGCGCCATCTGCTTCGGGATCTACAGCGTGGCTGGCCGCAGCCAGCGGGATCGCTACCCGTTGATGAGCTACGCTGGTGCGGTCTACAGCGTGGCCGCCCTCTGGTTGCTGCCCAGCGCAGCCCTCTCCTTCACCCCCGGGGGCTACACGCCCGCGGCCGTGGCCAGCATCCTGGCCCTGGGCATCCTGCCCCTGGGTTTGGGACACACCCTGTATAACGCCGCCCTGCGCCGGGTCAGCGCCACCTACGTCAACCTGGTGGCCACCCAGGAGGTGACCGGCGGCCTCCTGCTGGGGGTGATCCTCCTGGGCGAAGTGCCCACCCTGGCCAGCCTCTTCGGCGCCATCG
>WGCB01000693.1 GCA_015494005.1 Caldilineaceae bacterium | reverse complement strand
GACGCACCCGCCTCAGCGGGGCTCGACGTCCATTTTCCCGGCCTGACTTCCCACCCAAAGGCAGGATGCCATGTCTCTCCCCTTCAACTCCATCTACCGGCACGGATTTCTGCGCGCCGCGGTCGGCGTGCCTGCTCTGCGGGTCGCGGACCCCGCCTTCAACCTGGAGCGGACCCTGGCCCTGGCCCGCCAGGCCTCGGAGCAGAAGGCCGCGGTGCTCCTCTTCCCCGAGATGGGCCTTTCCGCCTACAGCAACGATGACCTCTTCCACCAGGACGCGCTGCTGGAGGCCACCCTGGACGCCCTGGCCCAGCTGGTGGAGGCCAGCCAGGAGCTGACGCCGGTGATCCTGGTGGGCGCGCCCCTGCGCCTGGAAGGGAAGCTCTTCAACTGTGGGGTGGTGGTCTACCGAGGCCAGATCCTGGGGGTGATCCCCAAGACCTACATCCCCAACTACCGGGAGTTCTATGAGAAGCGCCAGTTCGCGTCCGGCCGGGTGGCGGTGAGCCGGGAGGTGGAACTCCTGGGCCAGCGGGCGCCCTTCGGCAACGACCTGCTCTTCCAGGCCAGCAACCTGGAGGGCTTCGTCCTCCACGGGGAGATCTGCGAGGATGTCTGGACGCCCATCCCGCCCAGCACCTACGCGGCCCTGGCCGGGGCCACGGTCCTGGCCAACCTCTCGGCCAGCAACATCACCGTGGGCAAGGCGGACTATCGGCGGCTGCTCTGCGCTTCCCAGTCGGCCAAGTGCATCGCCGCCTACCTCTACTCCGCGGCTGGCCCTGGGGAGTCCACCACGGACCTGGCCTGGGACGGCCACGCCATGATCTACGAGAACGGCAGCCTGCTGGCCGAGTCCCAGCGCTTCGCCAGGGAGGAGCAGCTCATCCTGGCCGACCTGGACCTGGACCGGCTCGTCCAGGACCGGATGCGCATGACCAGTTTCAACGACACGGTGGGGGATCACCAGGAGCGGCTGCGCGGCCTGCGCCGCATCCCCTTCCACTTCGCCGTGCCGGAAGGGGAGACGCCCTTGCAGCGGCCGGTGGAGCGCTTCCCCTACGTGCCCAGCGATCCCCAGGTGCGGGACGAGCGCTGCTACGAGGTCTACAACATCCAGGTCCACGGGCTGATGAAGCGGCTCACAGCCACGGGCATCCAGAAGGTGGTCATCGGCGTTTCCGGTGGGCTGGACTCCACCCAGGCCCTGATCGTGGCCGTGCGCACCATGGACCGGCTGGGCCTGCCTCGGAAGAACGTCCTGGCCTACACCATGCCCGGCTTCGCCACCAGCCAGCGCACGTTGACCAACGCCCATCGCCTCATGGCCGCCCTGGGCGTCTCCGCCCACGAGATCGACATCCGCCCGGCCTGCATGCAGATGCTCCGGGACATCGGCCACCCCTTCGCGGAGGGCAAGCCGGTCTACGACGTCACCTTCGAGAACGTCCAGGCCGGGGAGCGGACCTCCCACCTCTTCCGCCTGGCCAACTTCCACGGCGGGCTGGTCCTGGGCACCGGGGATCTGAGCGAGCTGGCCCTGGGCTGGACCACCTACGGCGTGGGGGATCAGATGTCCCACTACAACGTGAACGCGTCCGTGCCCAAGACCCTGATCCAGTACCTCATCCGCTGGGTGGCCCAGTCCGGCCAGTTCGATGAGGAGACGAACCAGGTCCTCCTCTCCATCGTGGAGACGGCTATCTCCCCGGAGCTGGTGCCGGCCACGGAGGGGAAGGACGGCGGGGACGCGGAGGGGGAGAGCCAGCCGGCCCAGAAGACCGAGGAGATCATCGGCCCCTACGAGCTCCAGGACTTCCACCTCTACTACATCAGCCGTTTCGGCTTTCGGCCCAGCAAAGTGGCCTTCCTGGCCCACCACGCCTGGGGGGACAAGGAGCGAGGGCGCTGGCCGGATCTCCTGCCCCCGGAGCGGCGCCACGAGTACGACCTGGCCACCATCAAGAAGTGGCTGGATGTCTTCCTCTACCGCTTCTTCAAGTTCAGCCAGTTCAAGCGCTCGGCCATGCCCAACGGGCCCAAGGTGGGCTCTGGCGGCTCCCTCTCTCCCCGGGGGGATTGGCGCGCGCCCAGCGACTCCGAGGCCGTGGTCTGGCTGGAGGAGCTGCGGCGGAATGTGCCGGATTGAGTGGGTCTTGGCTGGGGATCAGGGAGCCGCTTTGGCCACCACCAGGGCGCCTGGACCGTCGTAGAGGATTCGGTAATCGGGGTCCTGGGCCAGGGAAAAGCGCAGGGCCGCACAGCACTCCCGGCCCTTCTCGGGATCGGCGCCCAGGAGGCTCTTGGAGACGAAGATGTGGGTGAAGTCCGCGCGGTTTTCCTGGGCCCAGGACTCCACGCAGCGGACATCGTCCGTGCCGCAGCGCTGAAGTTCGGGGAAGGCCTCCGCCATCTCCTCGAAGCGCCCGTCCGGCAGCCACTCTGTCCCCTGCACCGTGGCCAGGCTGAGCCGTTCCGCCAGGACGGGGAACCACTCGCTGGTCGCATCCCGGGGCCAGGAGGGCGAGGGGCCGATCACGAGGAAGCGACTCTCCGGCGGCGTGTTCTCCGCCACCCAGGCCATGGCCTGGCGCTCCTCCTGGGGCAGGACCTGGACCGGGCTCGTCTCCCCCAGGGAGATGCTCAGGGTGGAGATGAGGGTGTGGAGCAGGAAGATGGCCAGGAGCAGGCCAGGCAGCCAGCGGGAGCGGATGCGCAGCCGGGGCAGGATCATCTGGTCCAGGGCGATGGCGATGGCCATGGCCAGGGGCACCGTGGAGTAGGTGGCCGCCTTCCGGGGATCCAGGAGGAAGAGGATCACGAACCAGACGGGCAGGAAGCGCTTGCCGTCGGCCCAGGCCACGAAGAGGCCCAGGAGCCCCAGCACCACCAGCAGCCCGGAAAAGGGCTCGTTGGTGAAGTTCAGCAGCAGCAGGGGCATCAGCGCCAGCCAGGAGTGGGCGCCTGTCTGGGCCGCGGCCAGGAAGGGCGAGAGGCCGTGGTAGCCCAGCACCGTCCACCACCAGGGCCCGGCGAGCACCACCGCCAGCCCGGTGACCAGGAGCGCGTGGACCAAGCTGCGCCGGTTGCGCCCATAGAAGAGGAAAAGCAGGACCGACGTGGCCGCCGCGAAGAGGCCCATCTCCAGGTGGCTGAGGATGGTCAACGCGGCCAGGGCGGCCACCACGGGGACGTAGCGGGCGCGCCGGGTGCGGAAGAGCTGCAGCGCGGCGTAGATGGCCCACAGGGCGAAGAAGAAGCCCAGAGAGCGGGTCAGTCCGCCTCCCATGATCTCCCAGTTGAAGCTACGAGGGATGAAGGCGAAGGCCATGACCGCCAGGCCCACTTGCCAGCGGGAGGCCAACAGCTTGCGGCTGAGCAGCAGGAAGGGCAGAATGGTGGCTCCGCTGACCACCCCCGGCAGGAACTGAACGATGGACAGGGGCGCCCATCCGGTGGAGCGGGCCAGGAAGGCCGCCAGGTAGAAGGCCAGGGGTGGGTAGGCGAAGGGGATCTGCCCGCCATTGTAGGAGATGGTCCGGGGCAGGACGAAGTCGTTGGCCAGGAGATCCTGGATCATGGCGTAGAACATGCCCCCGTCGTTGACGGGGAAATCCGCGGTGAGCACGAAGTAGAGGCGCACGAACAGCCCCAGCTCCACGCCCACCAGGAGCAGGGCCAGGGAGAGAAGCCGGCGCCAGCCTGAGCTGGCAGTGGGTTGCCCCGGCTGCTGAGCAGGCTGTGACAGTCGCATGGGGGAGGTGTTGATGGCTTGCATGGTGGCTCCGTCGTCCGAGGTGCTATCGCCCGTGGCTCTGGCGGGCCATGGAACCCGCTGGCCCGGCCCATCCCGCCTGGAGGGGATCGAACGTTCCAGGATGTTCCCTTCAGTGAACCCGGAAATCGGGCCCCTGGCAATCGGTAGAGGGTCTCATTTTTGCCTGGCCTGTCGGACCCAGCGTCCCTCTTCCCCCTGGGCGGCCCGGCCATGAGCTTCCAGGCGGGCTTCACCATCGGGCTCCTGGCCGTCACCCTGATCGTGCTGGTGGGCCGCTGGCTGCGGCCGGATCTGACGGCCCTGCTGGTCATGCTGGCCCTGATCCTGGCCCGCGTGCTCTCCCCCGCGGAGGCCTTTAGCGCCTTCGGCCAGCCCCTGCTCATCATCCTGGCCTCGGTCTTCGTCCTGGGCGCGGCCCTCTACGAGACCGGCGTGGCCACTATCATCGGCAACCGCCTCCTCGCCTTCGCGGACCGGGGAGAAACCAGCCTGCTGGCCCTGCTCATGGGATTGGCCGGGCTGCTCAGCTCCGTCCTGGGAGGCATGCTGGTGGTGGCCGTGCTCATGCCCTCGGCTCTGCGCATCTCCCGCCGGGCCCGCATCCCACCGGCCCAACTCCTCCTGCCCCTGGCCACCGCGGCCACCGTGGGCAACCAGCTCACCCTCATCGGCACCTCCTCCAACATCGTCATCGCCGACCTCCTGGCCCAGGATGGCCTGCCCGCCCTGGGCCTCTTCACCTTGACCCCCTACGCCCTGATCTCCCTGGCCGGGGTGGTGCTCTGGTACCTGCTGGTGGGCCGGCGCCTCCTCAGCCGGGAGATGCCCCGGGAGGAGCGGCCCCCGTCCGTGGGGGAGGTGGAGCAGAGCTACGGCCTGGGCAACCTCTTCTACCGCCTGCGGGTGCGCTCTAGCTCCGACCTGGTGGGGGAGCACCTGAAGGACACCGGCCTGCGCTCCCAGGCCAACCTGACCGTGGTGGCCATCCAGTCCCCGGACGGCGCCCTGCGCCCCGCCACGCCGGAGCTAGTCCTGGAGGCGGACGACGTGCTCATCGTGGAGGGGCGGCGGGGGGATGTCTTCCAGGCCGCCAGCCTCCACAGCCTGGAGCTGAAGGGCCCGGTCACCCTGGAGGAGCTCAGCCACCTCTTCCCCGAGAGCCTGCGCCTGGCCGAGCTCATCGTGCCCTTCCGTTCGCCCCTGGCTGGCAAAAGCCTGGCCGAGCTAGACCTGCGGGCCCGCTACGGCATCACCGTGCTGGCCGTCCACCGCCAGGGCCGCACCATCCGGGAGAACCTGCCGGCCCTGGT
>WGCB01000692.1 GCA_015494005.1 Caldilineaceae bacterium | reverse complement strand
GTGCTCGGCCAGAGGCGTGGGCAGGTCGGCTCGGATCACCTGCAGATCCCCGGCCCAGCCCGGCTCCAGCCGCCCCACTTTGTCCAGGCCCATGGCCCGTGCGCCCCGCTCCGTGGCCAGCTCCCAGACCAGGTGCGCCGGCATGACCTGGGGATTCTGGTGCGCGGCCTTGTGGATGAGGAAGGCCCCTCGCATCACCTCGAAGAAGTCGTTGATGTAGCCGTCGGAGCCCAGGCCCAGGGTCACCCCCGCGTCCAGGAGCTGGGGCACCGGCGCGATGCCCCCGCCCACCTCGCAGTTGCTCAGGGGCATGTGGGTGACCCGCACCCCCCGCTCCGCCAGGATCCACCGCTCCTCCGCCGAGAGCTGCACGCACTGGGAGGCCAGCATCCGGGGCCCGGTGACGCCCAGCTCGTCGTAGTACTCCAGGGTGCGCTTGCCGAAGTGCTCCAGGGCGTACTCCGGCTCGTGGACGCCCTCGTTGCAGTGCATGTGGACCAGGGTGTCCAGCTCCTCCCCCAGGGCGAAGGCCTGGCGGATGAACTCCCCGGAGCAGGTGAAGGTGGTGTGGAAGCAGATGAGCCCCTGGACCAGCCCGCCCTCCTGCCGGCAGTGGCGGACGAAGTCGGCGTTTTCCTCCAGGCCCAGCTGGCCGTTCTCCGGGCTGACCCGCTCCGTGGCCTCGAAGGAGAGGACGGCCCGGATGCCTCGCCGCTCCACCACCTCCTTCTGGGCCCGGAGCGCGCCCGGGATGGCGTGGGGGGCTTCCAGGCAGTCGTAGAGCGCGGTGACGCCGCTGCGCAGGAGCTCCCCGCAGGCCCAGTCTGTGGCTGCCAGGATCATCTCGTGGTCCAGGGCATCCTCCACCAGGGGCCACCAGAAGTCGGCCAGGAAGGACCAGAAGCCCGACGGGGCCTGGTCCAGGGGGATGCCGTGGGCCAGCACGCCGTAGAGATGCGTGTGGGCGTTGACGAAGCCTGGGGCCACCACGCAGCCCGTGGCGTCGTGGACCGGGTCCTGGGGGAAGCGGGCGCGCAGCTCCTGGGCCGGGCCCACTGCATCCACCCGGTCCCCCAGGATGCGCACGCCCCAGTCGCGCTTGGGCGGCTCCGTGGCCGTGGTGATGAGCCAATCGCCGAGAATCAGGGTTCCTGTCATGAGGCAGCTCCGTGAAGGGGTCAAGAACAAAGACTGAAGATTGAAGACTGAAGACTGAAGATTGAAGATCGAACGAAGCCTGTCCTCCTGCCATTTGGTCCTTCCCTCGTCTCGCCAGCCCCGTCCGTTTTTCGCGCTCACGGACAGCTGTGGTATACTTACCAAGTTGTCCATTAAGCCGGTCCAATCCGGGGTATCGTTGGATCTTGGCAGTCTGAGAGGCCTTGCCACCAGGCAAGGCATTCTTTTTGCAAACGGTAGGCTCTACTTATGGGGTGAGTTCACTGTTGCAGGCGAATGGAAAACAGTGCCCAGCACGGGATGATGCCCAGAAAACAGAACTCACAACGAGCAGAACTCACAACGAGCAGAACTCACAACCGTAAGGAAGAGCCACATGACAAACGAACAGAACGTACAAGATTTCAGCCAGCTCCAGCTGGACCCAGAGCTGGTGCAGGCGGTCACCGAGCGGGGCTACACCAGCCCCACGCCCATCCAGGCCGCGGTGATCCCCACGATGCTGACCGGCCAGGACGTCATCGGCCAGGCCCAGACCGGGACGGGCAAGACCGCGGCCTTCGCCCTGCCCATCCTCCAGAACCTGGAGCCCACGGACTGGCATGTCCAGAGCCTGGTGTTGGCCCCCACCCGGGAGCTGGCCCTGCAGGTCTCCCGAGCCTTCCAAGAGTATGGCCGGCACCGGCGAGCCAAGGTCCTGGCCGTCTACGGCGGTCAGCCCTACGGCCCCCAGATCCGCCAGCTCAAGCAGGGCGCGCAGATCGTGGTGGGCACGCCGGGCCGTCTCCTGGACCTGATCAAGCGAGGGATCCTGGACCTGAGCCGAGTGCGGACCGTGGTCCTGGACGAGGCGGATGAGATGCTGAGCATGGGCTTCATCGAGGACATCGAGACCATCCTGGCCCAGGCCCCGGCGGAGCGGCAGACCGCCCTCTTCTCCGCCACCCTGCCCCCGGCCATCCGCCGCCTGGCCCAGCGCTACATGCAGGAGCCCCAGTCCATCGCCATCCAGCAGAAGCAGCGCACCGTGGCCGCCATCGAGCAGCGGGTCTACCTGGTGAACGAGTCGGACAAGCTGGCCGTGCTCACCCGCCTCTTCGAGGTGGAGTCCATGGACAGCGCCCTGATCTTCGCCCGCACCCGCCACGCCACCGGCCAGCTGGCCAGTGAGCTGACCCGCCGGGGCTACCCCGCGGAGGCCCTGAACGGCGACCTGAGCCAGGAGGCCCGGGAGCGAGTCCTGCGCCGCTTCCAGGGGCACCGGACCAAGGTGCTGGTGGCCACGGACATCGCGGCCCGGGGGCTGGACATCGACCACATCTCCCACGTCTTCAACTTCGACCTGCCCCAGAACCCGGAGGTCTACGTCCACCGGGTGGGGCGCACAGGCCGGGCCGGCAAGACTGGGGTGGCCATCACCCTGATGACACCCAAGGAGCAGGGCGCGCTGCGCCGCATCGAGAAGTTCACCCGGCAGAAGATGGCCCTGACCCCGGTGCCCACCACGGAGGCCATCCAGGCCCGGCGGGACGCGGACCTGCTGGCGCGCATGACCAGCTGGCTGGAGCGGGGGCAGAGCGACCGGGAGCGGGAGATGGTGGCCAGCCTGGTCCAGGCCGGGCACGATCCCCTGGAGGTGGCCGCGGCCGCCCTGAAGCTGGCCCAGGCCGAGGAGAAGCGTCGCCCCATCGAGCCGGTGAGCCCGGTGCGCACAGGCTACGCCCGGAAGCCAGCCCGCCAGGGCAAGCGCTTCAACTCCCGGGGGCACCGCAACGGCGGCCGCTCCTACGGGAACACGGCCCGGGAGCCGGGCATGGTGCGCCTGCACTTCAGCGCCGGCCGCACCCAGGGCGTACGCCCCAACGACGTGGTGGGCATCATCGCCCGCCAGGCGGAGATCCCCGGCCGGGTCATCGGCGCCATCCGCATCCAGGAGCAGCACACCTTCGTGGACGTGCCGGAGCAGTTCGTGGAGCAGGTCCTGGCCCGGAACGGCCGCTACCAGCTTCGCCGCCGCCCGGTGACCATCCAGCGGGCCTGAACGGGCGGAGATGGGAGAGTGAGCGATTGACGGCTCTCTGACCGAGAATCGATCCCCACTCTCCTCAAGCTCACAATCTCGCCGTGGGTGCAATGCAGTCGCTGCCAGAAATGAATCCTGAAACGCGTTCGAGGGCGGTTGGAGAGACTCCAGCCGCCCTCGTTTTTTGTTCCAGTTTGCCTTGGCCATTCCCTGGAGCGCCCCTTTCACCTGGGGTGAGAAGGAGCAGCGGAGATCACTCCTTGGCCACCAGACTGCCGTGGGCCGGGGCCATCTTCGCGGTGAAGTGGCGCAGGGTGGGCGGGGCCTCCACGATGCGCACACCCCGGATGCGATCCTTCAGCCCGTTCACGTGGAGAAGCACCTCCACCAGGTAGTCCGCGTGGCTCTGGGTGTAGGTGCGGCGGGGGAAGGCCAGGCGCACCAGCTCCATGGGCGCGGGCTTCTCCGTGCCGTCCGGCTGCTGGCCGAACATGACCGAGCCGATCTCCGCGGTGCGGACGCCCCCCTCCAGGTAGAGGACCAGGGAGAGGGCCCAGGCCGGGTACTCGTGCTGGGGGATGTGGGGCAGCATGGCCTTGGCGTCGATGTAGATGGCGTGGCCTCCGGGCGGCCGCACGATGGGGATGCCGTCCCGGATCAGCTCCTCGCCGATGTAGGCCACGGAGCGGATGCGGTAGCGCAGGTAGTCCTCGTCCAGGACCTCGTGGAGGCCCACGGCGATGGCCTCCAGGTCGTAGCCGGCCAGGCCGCCGTAGGTGGGGAAGCCCTCGGTGAGGATGAGCATGTTCTTGCAGCGCTGGGCCAGCTCCCCGTCGTTCATGGCCAGGAAGCCGCCGATGTTGGCCAGGCCGTCCTTTTTGGCGCTCATGGTGCAGCCGTCCACGTAGCTGAACATCTCCTGGGCGATCTCCCGGGGCGTCTTCTCCTGGTAGCCCTCCTCCCGCAGCTTGATGAACCAGGCGTTCTCCGCAAAGCGGCAGGCGTCCAGGAAGAGGGGCACCCCGTGGCGATGGCAGATGCGGCTGGCCTCCCGGATGTTGGCCATGCTCACCGGCTGGCCGCCACCGGAGTTGTTGGTCACGGTGATCATGGCCAAGGGCACCCGGCCGGGGTTCTCCTGCAGCACCTTCTCCAGAGCCTCCAGGTCGATGTTGCCCTTGAAGGGATGCTCCAGCTGGGGGTCCCGGGCCTCGGGGATGGGGATGTCCAGGGCCGTGGCCTTGCGGTATTCCACGTTGGCCCGGGTGGTGTCGAAATGGGTGTTGTTGGGCACGATGTCCCCAGGCTTGAGCAGGGAGCCGAAGAGGATGCGCTCCGCGGCCCGGCCCTGGTGGGTGGGGATCACGTGGGCCAGGTGGGTGATCTCCTTGACCGCCTGCTCGAAGCGGTAGAAGGAGGTGGCCCCGGCGTAGGACTCGTCCCCCTGCATCATGCCCGCCCACTGGGCCGAGGACATGGCTCCGGTCCCGGAGTCTGTGAGCAGGTCGATGAGCACGTCCTGGGCTTTGAGCAGGAAGAGGTTGTAGTGGGCCGTCTTCAGGGCAAATTCTCGCTGGGCCCGGGTGGTGTGGCGGATGGGCTCCACCGTCTTGATGCGGAAGGGCTCAATGATGGTGCGAAAAGGCATGGCTGGGCTCCTGGAAGGTGGTCTTCGGCTGGGTGGAGGGGGAACGGGAAAACGGGGGATGGAACGGTCCCGGATCGAGGAGCTCGGCTCGACGATCTGGGCTCGTCGATCTGGGCCCAGGGATCTCAGTGCTCCTGAGGGTAGCGCAGGCCCCACTGGGCCCGGAGCTGGTCCATGGTCTCCATGATGGAGAGGGTCTCGTCCAGGGGCATGACGTCGCTCTCCGTCTTGCCGGCCCGCAGGCAGGCCATGACCTCTCGGGCCTCGTAGTTGTAGCCATTGCCAGCGAAGGGGATGATCATGTCCGTTTCCTGGGTCTCCGTGGCCAGAGTGAAGCGGCTGGCCGCCCACCAGGGGCGATGGATACGCACTCGGCCATGAGTGCCCACGATGGTGGCCTCCTGGGGCGTGGTCACCCGCATGGAGGCAGAGAGGATGGCGATCTGGCCGTCCGGGTAGCGGAAGACCATGCCCTCCTGCTCGTCCACGCCGGTCTCGGCCAGGGTCACCAGGGAGGTCATCTGCTCCGGGGGGCCGCCGAAGACCATGGAGGCCAGGGAGACCACGTAGACACCCAGGTCCAGGAGGGCGCCGCCTCCCAGGTCTGGGTTGTAGGCCCGGTGGGCCGGGTCAAAGGGGAAGTGGGCGCCGAAGTCCGCGGCCAGCATCTGGATGGCGCCCAGGCTGCCCTGCTCCAGCATCTCTCGGATCTTCACCATCAGGGGCAGGAAACGAGTCCACATAGCTTCCATGAGGAAGAGGCCCCGTTCCCGGGCGGCCTGGACCATGGCCCGGGCCTCCTGAGCGTTCAGGGCGAAGGGCTTCTCGCAGAGGACCGCCTTGTTCGCTTCCAAGCAGAGGAGGGTGTTCTCTTTGTGGAAAGGGTGGGGCGTGGCCACGTAGACCACGTGGATGTCTGGATCCTGGGCCAGCGCCGCGTAGGAGCCGTAGCAGCGAGGAATCCGGTGCTGCTGCCCAAAGGCATCGGCTGTCTCCTGGCGACGCGAGGCCACGGCCATCAGCTTGGCGTCGTTCAACAGAGCCAGGCCTTGAGCGAACTTGTGGGCAATCGCGCCGGTGCCGATGATCCCCCAATGAATCGAATCCTTCATTCCCCCTCCTGGATCGAGCGTGCATGCTGGGACCAAGCCGATAAACAGAGCGCTGAGCTGTGTGGGTGGGACGGCCTGTCATGGCCGGGACAGCGGGCGTGTGAGAGGCTCCGCAGAGGGCAAAACAAAGACCCGGACACGGTACCGGGCGGGCACTCCTGCAGTATTGCCATGCATCACGAAGCGAAAAATCGAACCACCTGTCCAAAAACAAGTATAGGCTTTTTGTCTGACAACCGCAACCGTTCACCCTAAATTCTAATGGTTTTTTAATGGTTGCAGCGGAAAAATGTCGCCACGTCGACGATTGGTCCACGCTTACGACACTCCCTCGCGATGGCAGCTCGGGTGCACGGGGCCCACACCCGATCCAGGAAGGCAGGGCATGAAAAAAGGCCCCGCCGAAGCGAGGCCTTGGTAGGGTCTGCGTGATGCCCCCAAGGGGATTCGAACCCCTGTTGCAGGCTTGAAAGGCCTGAGTCCTGGTCCACTAGACGATGGGGGCGCGCTCCTGCACACGGCTGGCAGTATAGCAGCTTTGGGGGGGAGGGTCAAGTTTTCTGGCCTTAACCTGCCCTGCCAGCCGTGGGTTAGTCGTTTAAGTTCGTGACTGAAATCGTCCAGAAAGTGGGGCGATGTCGTGGTATAATACGCGATTGCCGGGCGAAAATTCCTTGGGGAAATGCCCGTTCGGCCCGGATCTGTGGTAAACTACCTAAACAGGGGTTGTTTGTCGTAACCGGGAAACAGACCCCGGAAGCGCGGTTTGTGAGGCAGTTGAGGAGCCACCAGAAGAGGAGTGCCTGTGGACAAGCTTGTTGTAGCCTCCGTACAGCAACGCATGGCCTTGCCGAGAAGCCTGGACGAACACCGCCAGGATGTGGAACGCTTTTTCCGCCTGGCGGCCAACAAACGAGCCCGCCTGATCGTTTTCCCCGAACTGGCCGGCGTCATGCTGGCCCCGCCTCTTATAGGTGGCGTCCAGATGGGCTTGCTCAAGCGGAGCGACTGGGCTCGGCGTCGCCAGGCCAGCCTCTGGGAGCGCATCAGCGGCAGCCTGGCTCGGGCCACCAGCCGCCTTCTGGGTGTGGATTTCCGCCGCCTCCTGGCTGGCATGCTGGAGGTGGCCCCGGAGAGCCTGTGGCAGGCCTACGTGGAGTTCTACGGCGGCCTGGCCCGGGAGTTCGACATGACCGTGGTGGCCCCCAGCGCCTATCTCCCCGACCCCCTGGACGGGGTGATCCGCAACATCACCGGGGTCTTCGGCCCCAGCGGGGAGCTCCTGGGCTATCAGGCCAAGGGCATGCTCCACCCGGAGGACGAGGGGCTGGCCCTGGCTGGCAGCGAGTGGCGGGTGATCCAGACGGACGTGGGCCGCCTGGGGATCATGCTGGGCAGCGACGTGCTCTATCCGGAGGTGGGCCGGCTCCTGGCCTATCAGCAGGCGGAAATCCTGGTGGCCCAGGGCGCGGCCACGGAGGTGGCCCTCTACGAGAAACTGCGTTCGGGCATCCTGGCTCGCATGCAGGAGAACCAGCTCTTCGGCGTGGCCAGCTTCCTGGTGGGGCCCAATCCGGTGGGGCGGCCTCCCCGCCACCCTTTCATCGGCCGGTCGGCCATCCTGGCCCCCCAGGAGCTGACGCCCCGCCAGAGCGGCCTGCTGGTGGAGATGACCAACTACCGCAGCGAGAGCGTCCTCACCGCGCTGTGGGACTTCCCCGCCCTGGAGGAGCTGTGGGAGAGCTCGGACACGCCCCTGCGGCGCCTGCCCCTGGAGCAGGCGGGCCGGCTCTTGGGAGAGCTCTACCAGAAGCTGCAGCAGCTTCCCTCCCCCCAGGAGATGCTGGCCGTGGATCAGCTCACAGCGGCCGAACCCTCGGAGGTGCTCCCGGAGCGGTCCCATGATGACCCGGTGGCCGAAGCCGCCGGCGCCCAGTACGCCTTGGACGAGCTCCCGGTGCTGGCCTCGGTGACCTCCCGCTGGCCCCTGGGCCAGGACGGGGATGGGGCCGATCCCCTGGACTCGCCCCTGAACGGTGGCGAAGCTGTCCCGGAGGAGTTCCTGGCGGCAGCGGCCAACCCGCCCCAGGAGGCGGACCCGGGCATCCACGAGGACGAGACTCAGGAGATGGACGCCCTCCTGCGCCCGGACAGGTCAGAGGACCAT
>WGCB01000691.1 GCA_015494005.1 Caldilineaceae bacterium | reverse complement strand
TCAGATGTGTATAAGAGGCAGGAGCCAGGGGGAAGGGGCGGTTGGGTCACAGGCGCACCTGGGCGGGATGGGGCGAGGTGTCCGGCCTCGCCTGGGTCAAGGCTGGCTCTGGCGGCGCCACCCCCTCCTCCCGGGCCAGGCGGTCCAGGAAACTCCCCAGCAGGTCGGTCATGGTCTCCACCTCCAACAGGAAGGCGTCGTGGCCCCAGCTGCTCTCGATGTCCAGGTAGGTCACGTCCGCGCCCACTGCGGTCAGCGCGCTGACCAGCTCCTTGGAGTGGTAGCTGGGGTAGAGCCAGTCGCTGTCGAAACTCACCACAAGATATTTCAAATGGGCCGAGTTGGCAAATGCCGCGGGCAGGGATCCGGTGGGCGCGCTCAGGTCGAAGTAATCCATGGCCTTGGTGATGTAGAGGTAGCTGTTGGCGTCGAAGCGGCGGGTGAAGTTGTTGCCGTTGTACTTCAGGTAGCTCTCCACCTCGAACTCGGTCTGGAACTCGTAGCCGTAGCGCTCCCGGTCCTTGAGCCGGCGGCCAAACTTGCGGTGCATGGACTCCTCGCTCAGGTAGGTGATGTGCCCCACCATGCGGGCCACGGCCAACCCAGCGTCCGGCTTGGCTGGTTTGTCGTAGTAGTCCCCCTGGTTCCAGGCCGGGTCCGCGTAGATGGCCTGGCGCCCCACCTCGCTGAAGGCGATCTGCATGGGACTGTGTCGGGCCGTGGTGGCCAGGGGGATGGCCGCCCGGAGCCGGTCCGGGTGATGGGCCGCCCACTCCAGGGCCTGCATCCCGCCCATGGAGCCCCCAGCCACGCAGAGGAGCTGCTGGATGCCCAGGTAGTCCAGCAGCTTCACCTGGGCGTTCACCATGTCCGCGATGGTGACCACCGGGAAGCGCAGGCCGTAGGGCTTGCCCGTGGCCGGGTCCGGGCTGGCCGGGCCGGTGGAGCCGTAGCAGCTGCCCAGCACGTTGCTGCAGATGACGAAGAAGCGGTCCGTGTCGAAGGCCTTGCCCGGGCCGATGCACGCATCCCACCAGCCGGGCTTGCGCTCCTCCGGGCCGTGGAAGCCGGCCGCGTGCTGGCTCCCGCTCAGGGCGTGGAGGATGAGGATGGCGTTGGAACGCTCCCGGTTGAGGGTGCCGTAGGTCTCGTAGGCCAGGGTCACCGGCCCCAGGGTGGCGCCGCTCTCCAGGCGGAAGGGCTCCTCCTGGGCGAAGGTGAAGTGCCGAGTCTCCACCAGGCCCACGGAGTCAGCCGGGAAGGATGGGGTGGTTGTCGTCATGGTCTCGTCCTCGCTGTTCTGGCCCGATGGCCCGATGAGCGGTGGCAGGATGACCGGCTCGACGAAATCGCTCCGTCCTTCGGCCACCCTGCCACCGGCTCCTCCGGCCATCCTGTCAGCTGGCCGTGGCCGCGTGCAGGGCCTGGTCCAGGTCCCAGAGGATGTCGTCGATGTCCTCGATGCCCACGCTCAGGCGGATGAAGTCCGGGGAGACGCCGGCCGCGGCCAGCTCCTCCGCGCTGAGCTGGCTGTGGGTGGTGCTGGCCGGGTGGATGGCCAGGCTCTTGGCGTCGCCCACGTTGGCCACATGGCTGAAGAGCTGCAGGCTGTCGATGAACTTCTTGCCCGCCTCCACGCCGCCCTGGATGCCGAAGCCCAGGATGGCCCCGGGCCCCTTGGGCAGGTAGCGCTTGGCCCGCTCGTGGTCCGGATGGCTGGGCAGGCCCGGGTAGCTGACCCAGGCCACCGCGTTGTGGGCCTCCAGGAACTGGGCCACCCGCTGGGCGTTGGCCACGTGCCGGTCCATGCGCAGGCTCAGGGTCTCGATGCCCTGGAGGGTGGTCCAGCTGTTGAAGGGGGCCTGGCAGGCGCCGATGTCCCGCAGGATCTGCACCCGGGCCTTGAGGATGAAGGCCGGCGGCCCCAGGTCCGCGTAGACCAGGCCGTGGTAGGAGGGATCCGGCTCGGTGAAGTTGGGGAAGCGGCCGCTGGTCCAGTCGAAGTTGCCCCCGTCCACGATGATGCCGCCGATGGTGGTGCCGTGGCCACCCAGGAACTTGGTGGTGCTGTGGGTGATGATGTTGGCCCCCAGCTCGAAGGGGCGGCAGAGGTAGGGGGTGGCGAAGGTGTTGTCGATCATCAGGGGGATGTTGTGGGCCTGGGCGATGGCCGAGATCTCCTCGAAGGGGAAGACGGTGATGTCCGGGTTGCCCAGGGTCTCCCCGTAGATGATCTTGGTGTTGGGGCGGATGGCCGCCTCGAAGGCTTCGGGGTCCCGAGGGTCCACGAAGGTGACGTCGATGCCCAGGCGGGGGAAGGTGTAGTTGAACTGGTTGAAGGTGCCGCCGTAGAGCCGGCTGCTGCTGACGATGTGGTCCCCCGCGCCGCAGAGGGTGAGGATGGCCATGGTCTGGGCGCCGTGTCCGCTGCTAGAGGCCAGCGCGCCCACGCCTCCCTCCAGGTCGGCCAGGCGCTGCTCCAGCACGTCCGTGGTGGGGTTCATGATGCGGGTGTAGATGTTGCCGAACTCCTTCAGGGCGAAGAGGGCCGCGGCGTGGCCGGTGTCCCGGAACTGGTAACTGGTGGTCTGGTAGATGGGC
>WGCB01000690.1 GCA_015494005.1 Caldilineaceae bacterium | reverse complement strand
TTCATGGAACCCACACTGGTTGTCGTGCATGCAGGGTTGGCCCGCACGGGCACCCTCTTCTTCATCGCCCTGGGCGCCTGGGCCATCTTCCAGCGACTACGCTCCCAGCCTTTGGATGGCGGCTGGTATGGCGCAGCGGTCATCGCTGAGCTGCTCATGGTCACCCAGTTCGCTATCGGTTTCTATCTCTATTTCCAGGGGTATGGTCAAGACCTACCCCGGCCTTTCGTCCATATCCTGTACGCGTCCGTGTCCGTGGTCACCCTGCCCACTGCCTACGCCTACCTGAGCCGCATGGAGGACGAGAACATCAAGTCCATCCTCCTGGCCATCGTCTGTTTCTTCCTCATGGAGGTTGTGATCCGGGCCAGCACAGTGGCCACCACCCCAGTGCCCCTGTGAGAGGTCAGCCCGTCCAGGCTGGCCGCCTGTGTTTCGTCGAGCACGAGGGATGCATTCATGTCGAAGACAGTGTTGGTGCTGAATGCCACCTACGAACCGTTGAGCTTGGTCTCGGTGCGCCGGGCCATTGTCCTGTTGCTGCGGGAAAAGGCCGAGCTGGTGGAAGCCACGGAGCAGATGCTGCGCAGCAGCCGGATGAACATCCCAGTGCCCCTGGTCATCCGCCTGACCTACTACGTGCGCCTGCCCCAGCGTCGGGTGCCCCCCACCCGCAACGGCATCATGCTCCGGGACGCCTACACCTGCCAGTACTGCGGTGACACGCCCGGCCGGGACCAGCTGACTGTGGACCACGTGATCCCCCGCAGCCGGGGCGGTGTGCGCAGCTGGCAGAACCTAGTCACCGCCTGCAAGCCCTGCAACCATCGCAAGGGCAACCGCACGCCCGAGGAGGCCAAGATGCGCCTGCGCCGCAAGCCCTTCGAGCCCACCTACATGGCCCTGGTTCTGCTGAGCAACCCCACCGCCGCCTCTCGCTGGGAGGCCCTGGTGAACCGAGCCTCCCAACCCGCCTGAGCGGGGAGCCCACCCGAACGAGCCGAGAGAGACCATGGACCCAATCGATCCCCGGCAGGAGACCATCGACGCCATCCTGCGCCGCATCCGGGACCTGAGCGAGCAGTCCCTGACCCAGCTTTCCCAGTACATCAGCTACCTGAAGTGGCAGGAAGAGCTCTGGCATAGCCTGCTGGACCAGGAGGAAGAGTCCTCCAGCGAGTGGCGGCTGGCCTGGCAGTACGACTTCCTGGAGCACTTCCCCGAGGCCACCCTGGAGGCCACCCGCACCCCGGACCTCATGGAGGTGAAGGTGGGGCCGGCCACCTGCGGCATGGTCCAGCAGAACGCCCTCTGGCAGCACCCGCCGGTGGTGGGCAGCGGCGTCTGCGAGTACCAGCTGCAGGTGCCCCCGCACATCGAGCGTCTGCGCCTGCGCTTCGCCGTGGGCATCCGGGATGGGGCCCTGATGGAGGACGACAACCTGTGCGCCTTCCGGGTCCACGTGAACGGCGTCCGGGTCTGGAGCACCACCAAGCAGAGCAACGAGTGGGAGCGCTTCACCGTGGACCTGCCCAATCTGGCCGGCCAGGAGGCGGTGGTCCAGTTCATGACCGATGGCCTGGGCGACGCCCGCTGGAACTGGGCCGTCTGGGGCGAGCCCCAGCTCCTGGGCTATGTGCGGGAGGAGCCCCTCAGCTCGTAGCACGTGCAACAATCCCGGAATCTGCGAGATTCCGGGATTGTTGTATTACACCACCAACCCGGAGACCCATCCATGCCTTCACTGGACCTCGTGGCCATGGCCCTGCTCGCCCTATGGGCAGCCTTTCTCTTCGGCGGTTTCGCCCTCGGCCAGGACCCGGAAGGCATCCGCCGCATGCCCGTCTGGACCCGTATGGCCTCCTCCGCCACCCTGGTGATCCTGGCCTGGTACCTGGCCTGGCTGGCCTCCGGCTCCCAGGTCCAGGGTTACGCCGCCGCCATCGCCCTGGGCATGAGCCTGGGCTTCCTGGGGGATCTCTTCCTGGCCGAGCTGCTGCCCGTCTCCCAGCGGGTGCTCTGGGGCATGGCCGCCTTCGGCCTGGGCCACCTGGCCTACATCGGGGGCATGCTGGTCCTGGCCTGGCGGCTGCCTGGCTTTGCCCCGGTGCGCTGGGAGATCCTGGCCTTTTGGCTGCTCCTGGGCGGCCTGCTCTGCTACTGGATCGTCCTGCGGGGCCAGGAGCGGACGGTGCTCCACTGGGCGGCCCTGCCCTACGCCCTGCTCCTGGCCAGCACCGCCGGTCTGGCCACGGGCCTGGCCTTCCAGGACGTCCGCTTCGCTCCCCTGGCCCTGGGCGCGGCCCTCTTCCTGATCAGCGATCTGATCCTGGCCACCCAGCTCTTCAACGGCGCCCGCTTCCCCCTCATCGGCGACGTCATCTGGCTCACCTACGGCCCGGGGCAGATGCTCATCGTCACCTCCACCTGGGCAGCCCTGAAACTGGTGAACGCCGCCGGCTGAAAGGGCAGGCCCTTCCTCGCGTTTTTCCTCTTCACCAAATGCCATTTTGGGTTTCCCGTGCTATAATGGCCGGAAAATCTCAGCCCCTGTTCTCCCACCCCAAGGAGTCACCGCTATGGATCTTTCAGCTCTACTCGCCGTGGCCCGAGGAGACGCCCCCGCGGACCTGGTCCTGCGCAACGGACGCCTGGTCAACGTCTTCTCCGGCCAGATCGAAGACGCGGACATCGCCATCTTCCAGGATCGCATCGCCGGCATCGGCCCCGGCTACCAGAGCCGGGAAGAAGTGGACCTGGCCGGCGCCTACGTAGCCCCAGGCCTCATCGACGCCCATGTCCACATCGAGAGCAGCCTCTGCATCCCGCCCCACTTCGCCCACGCGGTGCTGCCCCGAGGCGTCACCACCGTGGTGACGGACCCCCACGAGATCGCCAACGTCTCGGGCCTGGCCGGCATCCGCTTCATGGCCCAAAGCAGCCGAGCCCTGCCCCTGAACGTGGTGGTCATGGCCCCCTCCTGCGTGCCGGCCACCCACATGGAGACCAACGGCGCCACCCTGGAGGCCCCGGAGCTGGCCCAGCTCCTGGCCGAGGGCACGGTCTACGGCCTGGCCGAGGTGATGAACTTCCCAGGCACGGTCCAGGGGGACCCGGGGGTGCTGGCCAAGCTGGAGGCCTTCGCCGGCCGCCCCCGAGACGGCCACGCGCCGGGGCTCACAGGAGCCGCGCTCAATGCCTACGCCGCGGCGGGCATCGGCAGCGAACACGAGTGCACCACCGTGCCCGAGGCCGAGGAGAAGCTGGCCCGGGGCTTCTACGTCTTCATCCGGGAGGCCACCAATGCCCACAACCTGCACCCCCTCCTGCCCTTGATCACCCCGGCCAACCACCGGCGCATCTGCTTCTGCACCGACGACCGCCAGCCCGGGGATCTCCTGGGCCAGGGCAGCATCGACTACATGGTGCGGGAGGCCATCGCCTTCGGCATCGACCCGGTGACGGCCATCCGCATGGCCACCCTGAACACCGCGGAGTGGTTCGGCTTCCAGGATCGGGGCGCCATCGCCCCTGGCCGGGTGGCGGACCTGATGGTCTTCGACGAGCTCCAGGCGCCCCAGGCCCGGCAGGTCTACGCCGCCGGCCGGCTGGTGGCCCAGGATGGCCAGGTGCTGCCCGGCCTCATCCCCGCCCAGGTGACCATCCCTCCGGAGGTGGGGGCCACGGTGAACGTGCGGTGGGAGTCGGTGGACTTCCGCATCCCGGCCCGGGGGCACCGCATCCGGGTCATCGGCTCCCTGGAGGACCAACTGGTCACCGAGGAGCGCATCCTGGAGGCCCGGATCCTGGACGGGGAGGCGGTGGCGGATCCGGCCCGGGACATCCTGAAGATGGCGGTCATCGAGCGGCACAAGGCCAGTGGGGCGGTGGGCCTGGGCTTCATCCAGGGCTTCGGCCTGAAGCAGGGCGCCATCGCCGGCACCGTGGCCCACGACCATCACAACCTGGTGGTCATCGGCGTGGACGACGCCTCCATGATGGCTGCCGCCCGGGCCGTGGGTGACCTGGGCGGCGGCCTGGTCATCGTCAACGACGGGCAGGTCCTGGCCAGCCTGCCCCTGCCCGTGGCCGGGCTCATGAGCGACCGGCCGGTCCAGGAGGTGCGGGCCGCCTACGAGGGGCTCCTGGACGCGGCTGCGGAGCTGGGCTCCACTCTCCACGACCCCTTCATGGCCATGAGCTTCATGGCCCTGGAGGTGATCCCCAAGCTGAAGCTCACGGACCAGGGCCTGGTGGACGTGGAGAAGTTTGACTTCGTGGATCTGTTTGTGGAGTGACAGGGGGCGGTGGGGAGGAGTTGAAGAGTTTGGGTTAGGAGTTGGAAGTTGGAAGTTGGAGGCTTGGCGCACCGCCCGATCACCCAGCTACCCAATTGTCCAATCACCCAGTCCCCCGCCGAATCTCGAATCCCGTATCCCGTTTTCCG